>JACQJO010000018.1 GCA_016205025.1 Elusimicrobiota bacterium | reverse complement strand
GTCATGGATAGTAGATAGTAGATTGTAGATAGTAGATAGAAAAAAAGAAAATTTTTCCGAATCTATTATCTATCATCTACTATCTATTATCTCCTATTTCCGCATACACCAACCCGCAGGGGACTTTAGGCCAGAAGTAGGTTGTTTTTCTGGGAAAAAGCTTTCCGTTTTGAGCGGCCGCGATGATTTCCCGCAGGGGCGGCGGCTCCACCGGATTGTTGTTTCGACCCGGAACGGGGGGGTGCTTTTTTAAAAGGCCGGCGCCGGATTCGGCGCTGGTGACGTAACACAGCGAATGGGTCAGCCCGCCGTCGCGGGCCAGCTCCAGGGCCGCGCGAAAACGATGGTGGCCGTCCGCCACCAAAAAACCGTCCTGCGGCGTCAAGGCTTGGCGGATTTCCTCAACCATGCCGGGATCGCTGATCGGGTAAAGGGTTCTTGAAACCCCGTCAAAAACGGATGCCGGCAGGACGCTCGGTTTTAAATCCTTGGCCGCGGCCAAAGACTCCAGCGTTTGCGCCAGCCGCGCCTGCCTGTCCTGGGCCACTAAAAAAATAGGGGATAGATGCAGGTGCATCTTTTTGAAATGAACTTTGCGCCGGTCAATGAACCGGCGGTAACATTTCTCGTGCGGCCAGATCACCTTGGTTTTAAGCGCCAAGGCGAGATTCGCCAGGGCCATCACCCCGACGCGGCGCAGTCCGTCGGACTGCTCCACCACCAGGTAATAGGACTCCGGGTCGCGCTCCAGCGCTCCCTGCTCTTTCCAGGAAGCCCAAGTTTTATGGCCGGAGATGACTCTGGGCTTGGGTTCCTCGAGATGGATGGCGTTAAAAGGATAGCGGCGCAATTTTTCTTCCAGCTCCGGCGTCAGGCAGTCGTAAGGAAGGCACAGGGTCTCACCGCGGTCAACCGGAGGAACTCTCACCCTTAAACCGGCAAAGGGAGATAAAAGCGCGGACGATCGAGCCTCGGGGCCGGTTGGCATAACTAGTAGCCGGAATCCTTAAGGCTCAATAAGACGCCGCCTCATCAACCAGCATCACCGGAATGTCCGCCTCGATGCGGTAGCGCAGGCGGCATTCGGCGCAATCAAGATGCTCCTTGGGCGCGGCCTCGCCGGCTTCGTCGCGGACATAAACCACCGGTCCCTTGCATTTGGGACAAGCCAAGATGCTTAACAACTGCTCGCTGATCATTGTGAATCCTCCATTAGGTTATCGGTCAAACCAGGCGACTCCCCACAGGACAACGCCGATCAAAATAAGAACGCTGCCGATTTTTCTTCGGTTCAAGCTGACGTAGGCGTCGTTTAAAAAAACGCGCCTAAAATTTTCGTGAAACTCCATAATTTTTTTGGGCTTTGACAGATAAAGAAGGCCGCCGGTCAAAAAACAAGCCGCAAAAACCGTCAGAATGAACTTGGTGATCATTTTACCGCTCTTTTTTACTAAAAGTTTCGCCGGTTTGGCCAGCGCGCTCTAAAATAACGGCGATTCTTTCAACGGCCGCAGAAAAATCTCTGTCTTCTTGGCTTAAAGCCCGGCCGGCCGCGCGCTCGATGGTTCGCAAAAAAACAGCCAACGCCGAAGGCAGCCGCGTCTTGGCCCCGGAGCGGCCCAAAGCAACGGCCCGGCCGGCCGCCAGCGCCTCAATTGCCACAACCCGGCCGGCGTTGGCCGCTGTTTTTTTGGCTTTCAAAGCGGCGCCCATGGCCATGGGAACAAAATCCTCTTGATTGGCGCTGGAGGGAATGGAATCCGCGCTGGCCGGACGCGACAGCAGTCTGTTTTCAGCCACCAAGGCCCCTTGAACCGTTTGGAGCATCATCAAGCCTGATCCGCGCGCCTTAGCCGGAAGCATCATGGGCAGGCGCCGTCCCGAAAGAAGCCAATCCGTCCGGCGTTCGGCGCCCATGGCCAAAAGATTCATGGCCCAGGCCGTCATGTCCGCGGCTAAGGCCACCTGCAAACCGTGAAAATGAGCGCCGTGATAAAAAGATGGGGCGATGGGGCGATGGGGCGATGGGGCGAATAGGATCACGGGATTATCCGTGACAGAGTCAGCCTCTTTGAATAATAAATCCTGAGCCGTGCGCAAAAGCTTTAAGACGCCGCCAAAAACATGGACGGCGGCACGAAAAGAGTACGGGTCCTGCGGCAATCCCCTGGACCGGTAGGACCCGAGCCGCTTCATTAAAAGCCCGGACACCTCCGCCATCTCGCGATGTTTCTTCAAATTAATAAAAACAGGGTCCCAGGCTTCTGTTTTTCCGGAAAAAGCAAACAAAGAAAGGGCCGCGGTGGAAAGCGCCGAATCAAAAAGAGCGCCGGCGCGCTCCCAGTTAAGCAGACTGACCGCCAAAGAGGCCTCGGTTCCGTTGATTAAAGAAAGGCCGTCCCTGGGGCCCAGCTTGCCTTTAGGGATTTTCTCTAAAACCTTCAGGGCGATGTGGGCCATCGGGATTAAGTCCCCGGAAGCGCCGACGGAACCTTGGCTTGGAACCGTGGGAAGCTTGCCGGAATTGAGCGCGTTAAGATAAGCGTTAAACGCGGTGGTTGAAATTCCGGAGTAACCGCGCGATAACTGCCTGGCGCGCAGATACATCATGGCCCGGACCTCGCGGTCTTCCAGGAGATCGCCCACGCCGCAGGCGTGGCTGGCAACGAGATCGCGCTGGTGATCTTCCAAGCTGTCGCTGGGAGTCTGGTCGCCCTGTAGCCCGCCGAAGCCGGTATGGATTCCGTAAACCTTGCGGGAGGGGTCGTCTAAAACTTGGGTTAAATTTTGGAAGCCGCGCCGGACCTTGGAGAGCGCCACCGCGGACGGACGGATCGAAGAACCGGTCTGCAGGGCTCGGGAGAATTCCTCGAGCGAAAAAGGGACGGTGGGATCAATGAATATGGCCGGCAATGCGGATCAGCTCGCCTATCCTTAAAATGCCTTCGCGCTGGCGAAGTTCGGCGGTCATGGCGTCAAAAACGTCTTTCAAGATCGCGACGTCCGCCATGGCTCGATGCGGCCGCCGGTCGGAGTCAGGCTGGCCGGCAGGCACCGCCAATCCCAAAAAAGTGGCCACTTGAGAAAGCGTGAATGAAGGAAAAGAGTACATCCAGCGCGCCAGCTTTAAGGTGTCGATCGTGGCCGGGAAAGAAAGCGTTATCCCGGCGCGCCGAAACTCCTCACGAAGAAACATCAGGTCGAAAGAAACATTGTGCCCCACCACCACCGCGGAGCGGACCCCTTCCATGATTTCAGGAATCACCTCAATAAACCGCGGCTTGCCTTCTAGCATATGGTGCGAGATGCGGTTGACGAAATAAGCACCCAGGGAAACCTGGCGCTCGGGATCGATCAGGGTTTCAAAACTTTTTGTCACGACCCCGTTTTCAACGCGCACCAGCGCGAATTCGCAAACGCGGTCGCCATGAAACGCGTCAAGGCCGGTCGTCTCGCAGTCCAAAAAAACCAGCGGGGCCTCGTCAATGGAAACATCCAAAACCGCTTTCAAAAAACCTCCCCGAAACTAAGGGCTCGCCCTAACGTCATCAGTATAAAAAAAATCCCCCGCCTTCCAACGGAAGGCGGGGGACAAAGACTCGGCGTTAGGGACGATTCCCTAACCCGGAATCCCCGTTTGGGGAATTAATACATGTCGCCGTGTCCGCCCGGAGCGGGAAGTTTCTCCTTTTTCTCCGGAATGTCGGTTACCAAGCATTCCGTGGTTAAGAGAAGCCCGGAGATTGAAGCCGCGTTTTGAAGAGCGGTAAGCGCAACCTTGGTCGGATCCACAATCCCTGCTTTCACCAGGTCAACATACTCGCCCGTAGCCGCATCTAGACCCCAGTTTTCGTCTTTTAGAGAAAGAACTTTCTCCACGACGACGGAGCCATCCAGTCCGGAGTTCCAGGCCAACTGTCGCAACGGCTCTTGAAGAGCGCGTTTAACGATATTGATGCCGGTCTGCTCATCAGGGTTGGCGCCTTTGATGTTGCTTAAAGCCACCGCAGCGCGAAGAAGCGTGGTTCCGCCGCCCGGAACAATACCTTCCTCAACAGCCGCCTTAGTGGAATTCTTGGCGTCCTCAACCTTGAGTTTCTTGGATTTCATCTCGGACTCGGTCGCAGCGCCCACGGAAACCACTGCCACGCCGCCGGAGAGCTTTGCAAGCCGCTCTTCCAATTTTTCGCGGTCATAGTCGGATGTGGTTTCTTTGATCTGCCGGCGAAGCTGCTCGGCTCGTTTAGTGATCTGCTCTTTGGGACCGAAACCGCCCACAAGCGTGGTGTTCTCTTTGTCCGCAACCACTCTTTTGGCGCGGCCCAACATGTCAATATTCGCGTTCTCAAGCTTAAAACCCAACTCTTCGGAAATCACTTTTCCGTCGGTCAGGGTCGCGATGTCTTGCAACATCTCTTTTCTGCGATCGCCAAAGCCGGGGGCTTTGACCGCTAGGCAGCGAAGAGTGCCGCGGATTTTATTGACAACCAGGGTGGCCAGGGCCTCCCCCTCAATATCCTCCGCGATCAAGACGAAGGGTTTGCCGGTTTGGACAACCTTCTCTAAGACAGGCAGAAGGTCATTCATCGCGGAAACTTTTTTATCCGTGATGATGATATACGGCTCTTCCAACACCACTTCCATTCTTTCGTTGTCCGTCACAAAATACGGGCTGACCCATCCGCGATCGAACTGCATGCCTTCCACGACTTCAAGTGTGGTGGTGGCTGATTTGCCTTCTTCAACCGTGATCACGCCCTCGTGACCGACCTTTTCCATGGCATCGGCGATCAAGGCGCCGATTTCTTTGTCATTGGCGGAAATGGTCGCAACCTGCGCCTTTTCCTCTTTGGTTTTAACGGGACGGGCTAAACGCCGGACCTCTTTGGTCACAACGTTGACCGCCTTTTCGATGCCTTCCCTGACTTGAATGGGGTTGGCTCCGGCGGTGATGTTTCTCAAGCTCTCGGCGATCAAGGCTTGGGCCAAGACCGTCGCGGTTGAGGTGCCGTCTCCGGCAACATCATTGGTTTTGGTGGCCACTTCGCGAATCAGTTGGGCGCCCATATTCTCATACGGATCTTCCAACTCGATCTCTTTGGCGACCGTGGCGCCGTCATCGGCGTGTACGGGGCTTCCAAATTTTCTGTCCAAAAGCACGAAGCGTCCTCTAGGTCCCAGAGTCACGCGCACCGCGTTGGCCAGTTTATCTACCCCGGATTTAATCTTCTTTCTAGCATCGTCGCTGTAACTTATTTGTTTTGCCATTATTGTTTACCTCCTACTATGAAATTACTCAAGGATCCCCAGGATGTCGTCCTGGTGGCAGACCAGGTGTTCCGCGCCGTCGAGCTTAATCTCGGTGCCGGAATATTTTCCGTAGAGAACTCGGTCTCCCGGTTTGACGTCCATGGGAAGAACTTTTCCTTCGTCGCTGACTTTGCCTTTGCCGACGGCCACCACTTCACCTTCCTGCGGCTTTTCTTTAGCCGTATCGGGGATAATGATGCCACCGCGCTTCTCTTCTTTGGATTCAAGGGGCCGAATCAATACTCGGTCACCCAAGGGCTTAATTTTCGTTCGAGTAAGTGTTGCTGTTGCCATTGAGTCTCCTCCTTATTAATTGCCCCGATTCCTTGGCCGGGGTTTTGAAATTAGGCTGCGGCTTGAAGCCGCCTCCCGATTGCTTTTTTAGCAGTCACTAAACGTGTTTGCTAAATTAGCACTCTTAGCTTTCTACTGCTAATTTTAAACTATCGCGCCTGGCGCTGTCAATAGGGCAGGGCGGCGTAAAAACAACCGATCCACTGATATAATTTGCGCGTGAAGATCGCGCTGATCGGGTTTACAGGGGTCGGAAAAACGGAAATCGGTAAAATTTTGGCCGCGCACCTGGGTTTGCCGTTTCGCGACACCGACAATATCTTAGAAGAGCGCTACGGCCAATCCGTCACGCAGTTGATCGGCCAGCACGGCGTGGAGCGGTTCCGGGACATGGAAACCGAGATGCTGGCCCAGCTCCTTGAAACGGACGAATCCTGCGTTTTGGCCACCGGCGGCGGGACGCTGGTGCGGCCGGCCAACCGCACCCGTTTAAAGAACAAAACAAAAACCGTCTGGCTACGGGCCACGGCGGACACGATTTGGCGGCACGTTCAGAACAAGCCCTACGTGGCGCCCCTTTTCATGACGCGTCAGGACCCTTTGGTGGCCATCACCGTGGAAATGAACCGCCGCCGGTCTTATTACGAAGAGGCGGCCGAGATCGCGATCGGCGTGGACGGCAAAACACCCTTGGAGATCGCGCAGGAAATCGCGGCCGACGTTGCCGCGGCAAAAAACGACACACCCTAACAAAACAAAGGAACCATATGATTGAAGCCGTTGATTTAAGACCGGGTTCCATCTTCGAAGAAGATGGCAAGCTCTTTAAGGTGTTGAAATTCCAGCACCACCGCATGAGCCAGTCAGCCGCGGTCTGCCGCACGAAATTGCGAGACCTGCGAACCGGCAACGTCCTGGAAAAAAGCTACCGCTCCACAGATCGCCTTAAAACCCCGGAGGTTGAAAAAAGGCCCAAAACCTTTCTTTATTTTGAAGACGACCTGGCCTATTTTATGGACATGACCAGTTACGAAACCATTCCTTTCCCTAAAAACAAAATCGGAGACGCGGTCCGGTTCCTGACTGAAAATCTTCCGGTGGAAGCTCTCTATATCGGCGGCGAGCTCCTGGACGTCCTGCTGCCCTCCAGCGTGGCCATGAAGGTGGCCAGCGCGCCTCCCGGCATTCGTGGAGATTCCGCCACCAACCCCACTAAACCGGTGGAACTTGAAAACGGCGCTACCGTGCAGGCTCCGGTTTTTATAAAAGAAGGGGACACCATCAAGGTGGACACCTACACAGGCGAATACGTGGAACGGGTCACGATCACGAAATAATAACGCCATGGATTTGATTCTCGAAATTCTGGATTGGGCCAAAGATAAAAAAGATTTGGCCGAAATCCATTACGAGAACAAAGGCTCGGCCGTTCCGATCCTTGTTCATTTGGTTTTTGAAGGAACGCCGGGTAGCGCGGCCGGCGCCAAAACCCTGGCGTATCTTAAAGCTCCGGCCATCGGCAAGGTCACCCTTTCGGAGCAAAAGACCCGGCCCGGCGCAACCCTAAAAAAAGGCGACGAGGCGGGCTATATCGAAGCCGTCAAAGAAAAAACTCCGCTGACCGCGTCATTTTCCGGAACAATCGTTCAATCCGTGGCCGAATCCGGCAAAAACGTAGGCTACGGAGACCCGATCCTGCTGGTAGAGATCAGCGAGCAGTAAACGCTCACCATGAAGGTTTTAATCGCTAATCGCGGAGAAATCGCGATACGCGTGATGCGCACCCTCAAAGAATTGGGGCTCTCTTCGGTGGCCGTCTATTCCGAAGAAGATCGGGATTCCCCCCACGTCGGCATGGCCGATGAGGCCTGGTGCATCGGATCGGCCGCTCCCAGGGAGTCTTACCTTAATATCAACCGCATGATAACAGCGGCCAAAATCGCGGGGGCCGACCTCGTTCATCCGGGCTACGGGTTCTTGTCCGAAAACGACCAGTTCGCCTTGGCCTGCGAAGAAGCGGGCTTAAAATTCATCGGCCCCAAGGGCTCGGTTATGGCCGGTCTGGCCAACAAATTCGCCACCAAAGAGCTGGTGGCCAAAGCCGGCGTTCCCGTTATTCCCGGGAGTCAACGGCCTCTGCGCGGCGTCGAGGAGGCAAAGTCCGAGGCCAAGGTCCTGGGCTACCCTGTTTTGCTCAAGGCCGCTTTTGGCGGCGGCGGCCGCGGCATTGTTTTGGTCCACGATGAAAGCGCCATGGAAAAAGCCTTCGGCATGTCTCAAATGGAGGCCCAGGCCGCCTTCGGTAAAAGCGAGCTTTATATGGAGAAATGCTTGCTGGACGCCCGGCACGTCGAGGTTCAGGTGGCGGCGGATCACCACGGCGCGGTGCGCTCCTACACCGAGCGCGACTGCACCATCCAGCGCCGCAACCAAAAACTCATCGAGGAATCCCCCTCCCCTTTTATTTCGCAGGAAGCGCGGCCCAGGCTCCTGGAAGCCGGCGCTAAGGCGACGGCCGCCTGCCGGCTGACCGCGCTGGCTACCGTGGAATTTTTACTTCTGCCCGACCGAAAAACGTTTTACTTCATGGAAATCAACAAAAGAATCCAGGTGGAGCACCCGGTGACCGAGGAACTCCTGGGGCTGGATCTAATCCGGCTGCAGGTGGGCCTGGCTCTGGGCGAGAAATTGGGTCCCGCGATCGAAGCCCCGCCCGGCCGTCACGCGATCGAAGTTCGGGTCAACGCCGAGGACGCGGCCCAAAATTTTCTTTCCGGTGAGGGAACGATCACCGCGCTTCATTGGCCCGCCGGGCCCGGCGTGCGCGTGGACACCTTCATCCGCCCCTATCTGACCCTGGCCACGAGCTACGACTCCCTTTTGGCCAAAGTGATCGCGTCCTCGGGCCACGGGCGGCCGGGCGCCATCAGCAGAATGCGCCGGGCTTTAACTGAAACAACGATCGAGGGAATTCCCACCACGATTCCATTCCATAAAAAAATCCTGGCCGACCCTGTTTTCGCGCAAGGCAAAGAGTGGTTTAATGTGAAATACTTAGACTCATGGATTCCAAAACAGCGGTTCATTTAATTCAGGAGCGGTTCCAAGAAAGCTCCGAAGTCTTAAATCTTCTAAGCTTTGATTCCCAAACCGCCAAGACTCTGGCCAAAATAGCCGAGGAAATCACGACCCGCCTCAACAAGGGCCGGCGCGTCGTGATTTTCGGAAACGGCGGTTCCGCCGCGGACGCGCAGCATTTCGCGGCTGAACTCGTGGGCGGCTACACCAACCACAACCGCAAAGCTTTGGACGCCATCGCGCTTTCCACCAATACCTCGAACCTGACCGCCATCGGCAATGACTACGCGTTTGACGAAATTTTTTCCCGGCAAATTCAAGCTCACTGCCGCCAAGGCGACGTGGCAATCGGGATTTCCACCAGTGGCAACTCCAAAAATGTCCTGTTAGCCTTGAGGCAAGCCAAAAGAATGGGGGTTTTGACGGTGGGATTTACCGGGCATCAAGGCGGTTTAATGAAGAAGGACAAAGCGATCGATCTTTTGTTTCAGGCGCCGTCGCGAGCTACGCCCAGAATCCAGGAAGCGCACATCAACGCCATCCATTCCATCTGCGAGTTGATCGAGATCACCCTGTTCGGGCGTGGAAAAAATTGAAAGAAAAGATCCTGGACTCTCTGCAAGATTTAACCCGCCTGGCCGAACAAATTCGCCGTAAGAAAAGAAAAATCGTTTTTACCAACGGATGCTTTGACCTTTTGCATCCGGGCCACGTCGAGCTCCTGGAAAAAGCCAAAACGTACGGCCACCTATTGATCGTGGGAGTCAACTCGGATCAATCGGTGAAAAGACTCAAGGGTTCCGGCCGGCCGGTCTTAAAACTCAAAGACCGCCTGCGCCTGGTGGCGGCGCTGGCCGCGGTGGACTACGTGATCGGGTTTGACACCGACACGCCTCTTTATTTGATTCAGGCCTTAAGACCCGACGTCTTGGTTAAAGGAAGCGATTGGAAGGCTAAAGACATGGTGGGCCGGAAATTCGCCAAAAGATCGGTCCGCGTCAAACTCCTGGACGGTTTTTCAACGACCACCCTGCTCTCTAAAATCCGGCAGGACTAGAACAGCTTTTATTTTTTCATTCCCCGTAAGCGATTGAGATCGTCTTTCATTTTTATGCCGTCTTCATAATCTCTCTTGCCTTTGGGGCCGATTTTGGCGGAAAGGTTTGTTGCTGCTAAAAAATCGACAACGGGCTTAATCCTGTTCATGGGTACTCCCCAAAGAATGTCATGGGTTATGCTTGGGCCTTCCCGGTCGGAAGCGGCATGGAGTTTTCTTCCCAATGTTAATATAACGAGGGCCTCAACGTTGCGAGAGGAATCTGTCAGGGCCCGGTCAATACCCAAACGAGCGCGGTTTCGCCCCAACTCGCCCCATGCTGTTTCAAGCAAATCGGCATTGACGTGTCCCGGCAACCAGCCGCCGGCGCTCTTGTAAAACCTTAAAAGCCGGATCAGATACTCCAGCTCCGCTCCAAACCGATCCAAGCTCACATCGAACAAAGCCAGCTGCCTGCGAAAAGTTTGATTATCGGCATTTTCTTTTAATTTCTCTTGATCCCACTCCATGACATCACCCCTGACTCCGGCTTTTCTTTTAGTGACATCCAAAAAATTTTCGCGCGCAATGGACTGGCGCATATTGTCATAAAAACCCAGAACCTTTCCGGCTGTCCGGTTAATATCCTGGACAAAATCTTTTGCGTACTTATCCTGGGCCGCACCTGCCGCTGGCAAGCCGAGCGCTACCGTCGCGAAAATCAAAACTATATTCCTCATAAACGCCTCCTTCATCCTGATGTCTCTGCCATAAGCGTAAAGGCAAAAGAGATAATTTTCAAGGGGTCAGTTCTTTTTTAAGGAGTTCTTGGAGTTTCTGGGGATGGGCTTGGCCGCGGGTTTCGCGCATCACGAAACCGATCAACGACTGGATCGCTTTTTCCTTGCCCGCTTTATATTCCGACACGGCCTTAGGATTAGCCTGGATCGCTTTTTTGATCAACGGCAAAAGCGCGTCATCGCCGCTTAAAAGCTGGACGCCGGATTCCTTGAAGGCGGCGGCCGCCTCCAGCGCCGGGTCATCCAGCATCTTATTTAAAAGGTCCTTGGCCAAACGGCTGGTCAATCCGCCCTCTTCGGTGAGCTTGATGAAACCCGCCAGGCGCGAAGCGGACATTCCGGACTTAGCGACCGTCAGGCCCCTGGTTTTAAGCTGCCCCAAGAGGTCGTTTAAAATCCAGTTGGCCGCGATTTTGCCCACGGCGTTGCCGTTAGCGCCGGCCAGTTTCACTGTTTCGTCAAAAAGCCGGGCGACCTCGGCGTCTTCATGAAACACCAGCGCCTGCGCCTCGTTGGGACCCAGGCCGAGCTGGTTTTGGTACTGCTCCATTTTTTGGGTGGGCAGGGGCGGCAAATTTTTCTTCAACTCCGAAATCCAGGCTTCATCAACGCAGATGGCCGGCAGGTCCGGCTCCGCAAAATAGCGGTAATCGCTCGCCCCTTCCTTGGTCCGCATCAAAACCGTCTGCGCTTTTTTCACGTCCCAGAGCCTGGTTTCCTGGACAATCTTCTCGCCCCTAGCGACCGCCTCGCGTTGACGAGTGATCTCGTATTCAAGGGCGTCCCGGACCGATTTGAAGGAATTTAAATTTTTGATCTCGACTTTCGTTCCCAATGTTTTTTCATCGGCTGAAACCGAAACGTTGACGTCAACCCTCATTTCTCCTTTCTCCATATCGCAGTTGGAAGCGCCCAAGGCCCGCAAGGTGGCGCGCAGGGTCACCAGAAAATCGCTGGCTTGGGCCGATGTCAAAAAATCGGGCTCGGTCACGGTTTCAGCCAGAGGAATGCCGGCGCGGTTAAAATCAACCAGGGTGCAATCGAGCGTTTGCGAGCCGATGGCGTGCAGAAGCTTGCCCGCGTCCTCTTCCAGATGCACCCGGTGAATGCGCGCTTGATTGACCCGGCCGCCCGAATAGTAATCCAGCCGCCCCTTGCCGGCCAAAGGCTCCTCGTACTGCGAAATTTGGTAATTCTTGGGCAAATCCGGATAAAAATAATTTTTGCGGGCGAAAATCGAGCGCTCCGCGATGGTGCAGTTTAAAGCTAAACCCATCTGAATCAACCGCTCGACAGCCGCCTTGTTGGTGACCGGCAGAACGCCCGGATCGCCGTTGCACACCGGGCAAGTGCGGCTGTTGGGCGCGACGCCAAAAACTTCCGTGGAGCAAGAGCAAAATAATTTGCTTTTGGTGTTTAACTGAACGTGAATCTCAAGACCGATGGCCGGCTTCATCCCTTTTATTGTTTGGCGTCTTTTGTTTTCGGTTTCTCCGGCGGCTTATAAACCTGTTTGGCCGCGCCCGCTTTATCCGCGACGCGGTCCATAAATTCTTTGGTTTCAACGTTGATTCGAACCCGGTCCCCTTCCTTAATGAATTGCGGCACCATAACGGTCACTCCGTTTTCCAAAACCGCCTCTTTAAAAGTGCTGTCCCCGCGCAGGCCGGCGCCGGTGGAAGTCACTTTCAGCTCCGCCTCCTGCGGAAAATCAACGGCAATGGGTTTATCCTGATATAAATGAATCGTGATGCCGGCACCCTCTTTCAAAAAGGGCTTGGCTGCTCCGATAGAAGCGCTTTTCAATTGAAGCTGGTCATAGGTTTGATTGTTCATAAAAACCAAATTTTCGCCCTCTTCGTAAAGAAACTGAACCTCAACGCGCTCGGTGTCCAGCTTTTCCAAGCGCTCGGTCGTGGCCAGCCGCTTTTCCACGGCATGGCCCGTGTCGAGACTCCTTAGTTTGGCATGAACCATCGCGCCGGTTTTTCCGCCTCCGGTATGAAGATTGGCGCTCACCACCTTAAAATTGACGCCGTCAACCTTAACAATATCCCCTTCTCTTAGCTCGGTTGAAAGAACCGTCACTAGGCCCTCATCTCCCTTCTGACCACTCTTAATAAATGCAAATCGCTCGGGTAGATCAGCTTGTCTTCCGCCTTGCTTAAATCGGACCAATTCACGCGGCGGACCTCGTCTTTGGTTTTAATCTCTTTGAGATCCTTGGGCCGCATCAAAAACCAGCGCACTGTTTTTCTGACCAAGATGCCGCCGCGCATAAAGTGATAACTGACCCTGGGGAGCTCCCGAATGATTTCGGAAACGTAGCCGGTTTCCTCCTCCACCTCGCGCAGGGCCGCCATGCGGGCATCCTCGCCGGTTTCGATATGGCCTTTGGGAAACGTCCAGACGACTTTGCCCTGAAGATTTTCCACCTCGATTAATAGAATCTTGCTTTGATCGTAAAGAACGCCTCCGGCGGAATACTCGAAATTCATGCCCTTTTTCTTTTTAACCATTCTTGACTCCTTGTGGGATTTGAATATATTGACCCCGCGTCAGGCGCTCCCAATGCGCCGCCAAGCCCAAAACGTCCTCGTCGCGCCCGGCCGGACCCACGATCTGCAGGCCAAGGGGAAGATTGTCTTTGGAAAATCCGCAGCACACCGAGGCGCCGGCGATCCCCGCCAAATTAACCGGAATCGTAAAAATATCGGATAGATACATCGAAACCGGATCTTGAGTCTTTTCTCCCAGCTTAAAAGCGGCTGTGGGTGCGGTAGGCGACACCACGAAATCAACGTTTTTAAAAACTTCCTCGAAGTCCCGGGCGATCAAGGCTCTGGCCTGCTGTGCGCGGCCGTAATAGGCGTCGTAATAGCCGTGGGACAAAGCGAAGGTTCCGATCAAAATTCTTCTCTGCACCTCGTGGCCCAAGCCTTGCGTGCGGCTAGCCTTATAGAGGCCGAGCAAGGACCCTGCTTGGCCGCCGGCCCTTAAGCCGTAGCGCACGCCGTCAAAACGGGCCAAATTAGCGCTGGCTTCCGACGGCGCCACGATGTAATAAGTCGGCAACGCGAACCGCGAATGAGGCAAACTGACCTCCTCGATCTTGGCGCCGCCAGCGGCTAAAACCTTGACCGCTTCCTCGGTCACCCGAAAAACCTCGGGGTCAGCTCCTTCGACCGAAAAATACTCTTTAGGAAGACCGACCTTAATGCCGGAAAGATGCTGGGTGCTGGATGATGGATGCTGGATTTTAGATGGGACAAGGGAGGTGGAATCTTTCGGGTCATGGCCGGAAATCACGTCAAAAATCAGAGCGGCGTCCTCGGCGGTTCTGGCCAACGGGCCAATTTGATCCAAGCTCGAACCGAAAGCTACTAAGCCATAACGGGACACGCGGCCGTAAGTGGGTTTAAGTCCAACCACACCGCAAAAACTGGCTGGCTGGCGCACCGAGCCGCCGGTTTCGGAACCCAGCGCCGCGCAAGCCATCCGCGCCGCCACTGCCGCGGCCGATCCTCCGGAGGAGCCTCCCGGCACTCTTGAGGTATCCCAAGGATTTCGGGAGGGTCCAAAGGCGGAATTTTCCGTTGAAGAGCCCATCGCGAACTCATCAAGATTGGTTTTGCCTAAAATCAAGGCGTCCTCGTTTTCCAGCCGCTCTAGCGCGGTGGCGGTGTAGGTTGAAACGTAACCTTCTAAAATTTTGGAGCCGCAGGTGGTTGGATAATCCTCCAAAACCATGTTGTCTTTAACCGCCACCGCAACGCCGGCCAGGCGTCCCAGTGGCCGTCCGGATTTAAGCCGGGCTTCCATTTCCCGCGCCCGGCCGTAAGCCCGGTCTTTAAGCAGTAGAAGATACGCCTTAATTTTGGGCTCCAGCTTCTCGATGCGCCCGTAGTAGGCGTCCAAAATTTCAAGAGGCCGCAGTTGGCCGGCCTTGACCTTGCCGGCGGTCTGGACAGCGGAGAGATCCAAAATGCTATCCACCGCGGGCCTCGCTACCGCTCGGCGATGCTGGTTGCTGGATGCCCAAAAGAAAGATGCTGGATGCTAGATGCTGGATGCTAGTTCTAAAAATGGATTTCTTTCTTTTATTCTTGCCAGCATCGAGCATCGAGCATCGAGCATCGAAAATTTTGCGCAACAAAATTTTCATTCGATGACCTTGGGCACCTTAAGCAACGATCCTTCTTTCTGGGGAAAATTCTTGACGATCCGGGCGGCTGCCTTGGGCGGCACGGCCGCGTCGTCCCTAAAACAACTGTTCGTTGGGCCTTGATCCCGAACCGCGGCTGGCGCGGCGGGAACTTCGGATAAAACCTTAAACAAATCCAGAGTCCGGCCGAATTCCCCCGCCATCTTCGCGCGCGCCTCGGCGCTATAAGGCCCCAGCCGCGCCAGATGCGCCACCTGATCAAAAAGCTTTTCAGTATCCATAAATTAAAAGTTCAAAACGTTCAACAGGTTCAAGAGGTTCAAAAGGCTTATTAAAAAACTGATCTTTTTAGTCCTTTTGAACCTCTTGAACATTTGAACCTCTTAAACCTTCCTACAATACCTCGAGGGGCGCCATCTTGACCAAAAATTTCCTGGTGCCCCCGCCCATGAAAGTCACCGTCACCTTGGTGTCGTCGTCTCCCCCGGAAACAGCCACCACCCGGCCCTCGCCGTAAAGCGGGTGTTTCACGCGCGCCCCGCGCTTTAAGGTGGGCCTGAAATCCCACTCCCCGGCCAAAACGCCGGCCTCGTAAAGAAAACGGGAAGGGCGGCGGTGGGTCTCGGCGCCGAAGAGAGCCCGCCGTTCGGCGCGGGTTAAAAACAAATAATCTTTGGCGCGGGTCATGCCAACATAAAAAAGCCGGCGCTCTTCTTCTAAATCCTGGGGATTATCACGGGAAACCTTAAATGGGAACAGGCTCTCCTCTAAGCCGGTCAAAAAGACCGCCGCAAACTCCAGGCCCTTGGCCAGATGCACCGTCATTAAACTGACGCGGTCCCCCTCGGCCTGACGGTTATTGTCCGCTCCGGCGGAAGCCAAAAGGCTCGTGTGGCTTAAAAATTCCAAAAGGCCGGCGCCTGGATTTTGTTTCTCGTATTCCTCGGTCGCGCGGATCAGTTCCTGGATGTTCCAAGCCCTCTCTTCCTCCAAGTCTTTAAGATAATCGCTGTCCGCCACGATGCCTTCAATCACGCGGGCGATCGAATGCGCCGCCGAAACACGCGCCCTTAAAATGCCGTAAGTTTCCAGGAAACGGCTTATTTTTTTAGCCGCCTTCTGGCTGAATTCGAAAGAGCGCGCCGCGCCCGCCGATTTCAAGGCTCCCAATAAATCCGTGTTTTCGCGCCGGGCGATTTCTTTTAAACGCCCGATCGCGTCACGCGTCAAAGAGAAGACCGAAAAATTGGTCAAAATCCTTAAAAAGCCCACCTCGTCTTTGGGGTTGACCGCGACGCGGGCGAAGGAGAGGATGTCTTTGATCTCCCGGCGGGCGTAAAAACCGACCGCGCCGATCAATTTATAGGGGATGCCTTGGGATCGAAGCTCGATTTCAAAATTCCGGCTTTGAGCATTGATCCGGTAAAAAACAGCCACCTCTCTGGGATTGACGCCGTCGGTCAAAAGTTCCTTGATGCGCCGCGCCACCAGCCGGGCCTCTTCGGTTTCTTCCTCCGCGGTCAAAACTTGGGGCTGGACTCCGGCGGGCCGGGTGGCCGCCAGCTCCTTATCTTTTCTAACCTCGTTGCGGCGTATCAGCTGAACGGCGGCCTTGATCACCTCGGGCGTACTGCGATAATTTTCTTTTAACACCACGGCGCCGGCGCCTTTAAACTCTTTGTCAAAATCCAAGGTATAACGCGGATTAGCGTTGCGCCACTCATAGATAACCTGATCGTCATCAGCAACGCAGGTCAAGGACCCCTCGGCGCCCACCAAGAGTTTGACCAACGCGTACTGCGAACGGTTGACGTCCTGGTATTCATCCACAAAAATGGAACCAAAACGTTCTTGGTAGCACCGCAGAATCGGCGGAAAATCCCGCAAAAGATGGTTGGCGTAAAGTAGAAGATCGCCGAAATCAACCGCCCCGCGATTGATCAGCGCCTGCTGGTAGGTAAGATATATCTTGGCGATCTGACTGCGGTGCGGATCGCTGGCCACGTCGGTATGAATGCTGTAAGACTGGGCATCCATCAGATCGTCTTTCAACCGTTGAATGATGTCTAAAAGAACACCGGCCTTGGAAGCGCCGATCTCGGTCTCGGCCAGGATTTCCCGCATCAAGGCTTTCTGATCATCGGCGTCATAAATCACGAAACCTTCCGGGAGCTTTAAGTCCTTGGAATGCCGGCGAAGCAGCCAATGCGCGAAGGCATGAAAGGTTCCCACCCAGGGATGCCCCGGAACGTCTCCCAATAAAACGGAGAGCCTGCCTTTCATCTCGGAGGCGGCCTTGTTGGTGAAGGTGATGGCCAGGATCGTTTCGGGATCAATGCCCTGCCTTTTGATGAGATAAACGACGCGATGAGTGATCACGCGCGTTTTCCCGGTGCCGGGGCCCGCAAAAACCAAAAGATGGCGGCCGGCGTAAGTGACCGCCTCCCTCTGGGCAATATTAAGAGTGTCAAGTATCGGATCGCTCATCGTTTTCAAAATTTCAAAACCCGGCTGTTTATCCAGAACCCGGCCGCGAGTCACGGCGCCGCAAAACGAAGAGGGCTTCATAGTGCGGCGTCTGAGGGAAAAAATCGAAAGCTTTTGCGCGAACTATTTTATAAATTTGGCAAAGCCGGGGGAATTCCGTTTGAAGCGCCAGTTTGGGATTGCAGCAAACATAAAAAAGATTCTTGGGGGGCGATTTCTCCAAATTTTCAAGAACCTTGGGATGCAAGCCGCTTCTTGGCGGATCAAGGATCACTAGACCATCGCGGTATTCCGGCTTGCTCAATAGATCACCGGCAACATCTTCGGCTTTGGCTAGCATAAAATTAATGGAAGGGTTTAGCGCAGGGGAGTCACCCTTGCCCCCAGACCCGAGAACCAGTCCCGACGGTTCTCCCCGCGTGCTCGCGGGGCCCCTCTCCACTACTGGGTTCAAAGGTGACTCCCCTGCGCTAAACCCCTTCAAATTAATAGATGCGGGGAAACTTCCCCGTTTCTCTGCATTAAAAACAGCGTCTTCAATGCTTGAGGCGCTGGATTCGATGCCTAACACCGGAACGCCCAATCTTTCAGACAACGTAATCCCGATGGCGCCGACGCCGCAGTAAAGATCAAGGATAGAAGGCTTGGGGCCCGAAGCCGAGGGCTCGATGACGGCGGAGGCTTGGCCGGCCAAATCTTCCAGCAAAAGCTCAAAGGCGCGGGGGTTGGTTTGGAAAAAACTGTTGGCGCCGCAACGAAAACGCCGCCCCAGAAGATTCTCGTAAAGGAATGGCTCGCCCCTTAATATCTCGAAACGCTGGGTCATGGCGGTGTCGCCGGATGAATCCTGAATTCCCCACATTAACGCCGCGCGGGGATGATCAAAAATAGCCTCGAAGGATTCTTTGGGCAGAGATCCCGACGAGGTGGTAACGATCGTGACCATTAGGCCGCCGCCGGTGGATTTACGCATCACGAGATAGCGAAGAAAGCCTTGATGCCTGCGGTTGTCGTAAATTGCCAAATTTTCCCTCTCAACCCATTGGCGCACAGCCCGGACAACGGGCCCCAGGCCGGGATCAAAAATCAGGCACTCCTCCAAATCGAAAACTTTCCACCACTTGCCCTTCTGTTTAAAGCCCAAAGCCGGCGAACGCTGATCCTGCGGCGAGTTGACGATGGCGCCGAAAGAAAGTTCGATCTTGTTTCGATAATACCACTGATCAGTCGAGGCCGCGATCGCGACCGGCTGGACGTCCAGCGGCCCAAGCAACGACTCGAATTCGGATTGCTTGGCTTGAAGCTGCAACTCGTAGGCCCGGTCTTGAGCCGAACAGCCGCCGCAGGTTCCGAAATGGCGGCACCGCATGTTAGCCCTTACCCAGGCAGCGCTTGTTTAAAAAATGAAGAAAGCCGGGAGCGATACTGGGCCGGTTGCGTCAAAAAACATTCCGCGTGATCCGCCCCCGGAACAATCCAGAGATCAACGCGCGCCGGGTCGTGGCCGTCGGCCAGACGCGCGATCTCTTTGCTGTCTGAAGGCCAGGCCATATAATCGCGATCACCGCAAATCAACAGCAGGCGCGGTGGCTTAAACCGGGCGGCGGTGACAATGGGGCTCGCGGTTTCTTGATTGATCCGGCCCAACCGCCAAATCAACGTTTCCGTATAAATAAAATCCCAGGGAAACCATCCGATCGAATAATGAAACTGCATGTAACGGCTGACCACCCACCGAAAGCTAAAAAAGGGAGCCTCGGCCGCCACCGCGCCGATGTTCGAGCCCTGGTCCGTCGCGCTGGCGGCCAGGGCGGTCACCGCTCCCATGGAAAGGCCGTAAATGCCGATGCGGCTGCACTGCCGGGGGTAAGTCCGTCGGATGAATTTGAGCGCGCCGATTAAATCCCGGGTTTCATAAAAACCCAAACTGGAGAGACCCCGGCGGGGTGACCGGCCGCAGCCTCTGAAATCAAAATAAAAAAGATTAAACCCTTCTTGGTTTAAATACCACGTTTGGGGCAGAACGTCACCGCTATTGGTTCCCCAGCCGTGACAGCAGACGATGGTCCGATCCGAATCACCCTTGGGTGACGCGATCCACCAACCCCGCAGTAATGCTCCGTCTTCGGACTCAAATTCAACTTCCTCGACCGAAAGTCCGAACATTTCAGGGAGATTGACGCTCGGCGTTATCGGAGGCCGTAAAATAATGTAGCTCAAAGACCACAGCCAGCGCCCCAGCGCCGCCAAGCCCACGATGGTGATTCCCCCAAAAAGGGCGCCGCTCATAAAAACAATGTTTGGTAAAGGGATTTCAGTTTTTTATTGATAAGTTCTTCGGTAAAAACAAGCCGGCCGTCGGCATGCAGAGCCGAGCTCGTCGCAATGGTGACGGCGGTAACGCCACGGGTGATCTCTTTGACCAAAGGAGCCGGGAAATCTTCCAAGACCACGGCGAAGCATCCTGCCTCTGAAAGTCTTTTGGCTTCAGCCGGCGTCTGGCGCTCGGCCGCTTTTTTGTAGGAGAGATGAGCCACCACCGGAACCTTGGTGCGCAAAATCTCTTCGATGGAGCTTAAAATCTTAAGTCCGCCCTTGACCCTCACCGCGCCCGCCCCGCCCTCTTTTAAAAGGCGGCCCGCGTTCCTGGCCGCCTCGGTGGGTGAAAATTCGTAGGTCAAATACGGCATATCCGCGATAACCAAAGCGCGGGTTTTAGCGCGGCTGACCGCCTTGGTGTGATGCAGCATCTCCTCTAAAGTGACCGCGAGCGGATTGCCGTAACCCAAATCCACCAAACCCACCGCATCCGCTACCAGTAGGCCGTCCACGCGGCCGGCGCGGTCAAGAAAGTTGGCTTCGCGGCAGGAATACGCGGTGGCTAACAAAATTTTCTTTTTAGCCGATTTCCTGGCCGCGAGCGCCTCCGGCGTTATCTTCATAATCCGGCCTCGGCCAATAAAGGCTTGATGAAAGGGCGTTCGGGTAGGCGCGGGTGCGGGATTTGAAGAAATGGATGATCGATCGTCTGGTCGCCGTAGAGCAAAATGTCAATGTCAATTTCTCTGGGCCCCCAACGCTCGCGGCGCCGGCGCCCCAGTTCAAGCTCCGTTTTTTTGGCCCAAATTAAAAGCGCCATGGGTTTTAAGTCGGTCAGAAGAGCCGCTGCTTGATTTAAAAAAAATCTCTTGGAAACCCCGCCGGCCGGAGCGGTCTCTCGGATCGAAGAAAACCGTTGAAGACGGGATTTCGGCCACCCAGCGATCGCCCGGCGCGCTTTTTCCAAATATTTTTCTCTTCGGCCCACGTTACCGCCCAACAGCAGATAGGTTTGCGTCATTGCGCCGCTATTCTTATTCTTTCGATGGCTTGTGAAAGTTTTGGGGCGGCGGCGCACAGAGCAAAACGTACAAAACCCTTTCCGCCAGGTCCAAAACCGTCCCCGGGGACAAGGCGCACGTTTTGGCGCTGGCGCAGTTCATCCGCAAAATTTTTATGAGGACTCTTGACCCAGACGTAAAAAGTGGCTCCCGAGCGAAAAGGCCGCAGACCCATGGAAACGAGCCCGTTTTCAAAAATCTCCCGGCGGCGGCGATAAAGATCGCGGATGCGGCCCAGCTCCTCATCGCGCTGACGCATCTCCAATATATATTGGCCGGCTCTCTGCGTGAAATTGCTGACTCCGGAGTCATAGGTGTCTTTGAGCTTAAGTAAGGCCGACAAAACCGGCTCCGGGCCGCAAACCCAGCCCAGCCGAAACCCGGGAATCCCGAATGTTTTTGAAAACGAATGAAATTCCACCGCTCTCGGACGCGCGCCGGGCACGGCCAAAATGCTGGGAGCCGATATCTGTCGCTCAAAAACCAGCTCGCTGTAAGCCGCGTCCGAAATCACGAAAACGCCCTGCTTTTTGGCCCACAACGCCAAATCGCGCAGTTGTTCGGCGCCGGCCACGGCACCCGTGGGATTATTGGGGTAATTGACAAAAATAGCTTTGGCCTTGCGCGCCTTGGAATAATCAATCCAGTAGTCTGCCTTCTCCGGCATGGGCAGAGCCTGCACGCGCCCTTGGGCTAAAAAAGTGGCCCGCCTGTAAACCGGATAGGCGATGGAACCCATCAACATCGTGTCGCCCGGCTCGCACAACACATGGATCAAATGCGCTATCCCCTCTTTGGAACCGGACAAAACCACGATCTCGCGGTCAGGATCAAGGGCCACGCCATGACGGTCGCGCATCCAGCGCGCGATCGCGCGGCGCAAGCCCGGCAGGCCTCGCCCCGCGGGATAGGTGGCGGGCGCTTCGCGCCCGGCCACCGAAAACGCCTCGCGCAAAATTTCGCGGCTGACGCCCTCATCCGGATCGCCGACGCTTAGATCAATAGGCGGCAGGGTTAAAGATTGTTCCGGGCCGTCCCTGCGGACTTTGACAAAAAGATAATCTCCCAACCCATCCAAGCGCTTGGCCAGCTTAACCATGGCTTTGGAGGCCGCCGGCCGGCCCTTTGCGGCGCGCGAAACAGCGGGAGCGTCAGCGGGCAAGGGCATCGAATTCCTTGTTGTAGTTTAAGACGTCTAAAAACCGGTACAGCCCCGGCTTCTGGCCGTAAATCCATTTGGAGGCATAAATGGCGCCCGCCGCGAAGGCGTCGCGCGAATAAACGCGGTGGCTCAATTCTAAAACTTCATAAGGGGTGGCCAAATAAATTTTATGCTCGCCCGGCACCTCGCCCAATCTCAAGGAAAAAACATCCGGCTTCTCGCCGACCGCCGTCACCATAAGCTCGGCCAAGTCCTTGGCCGTGCCGCTGGGCGCGTCCTTTTTGCCTTTGTGGTGAATCTCCACGATAGAGCAATCGAAATCAGCGTTAATGTCTTTCAAGGCGGAAACGATCGCCCGGCGGATCAGGGCGATGCCCAGAGAAAAATTCGTGTCGTAAAGAATCGCTATCTTGCGCGACAGCGCCTCAAACCTCTTCCACTCCTCGGCGGACAATCCGGTCGTGCCCACCACCGCCGCTTTTTTGGCATCCTGAATTTCTTCCAGGTGAGACAGCGTGGCCGCAGGGGTCGTAAACTCAACCAACACATCCGCCGGCTCCATGACATCTATCGCCTTGATGCCGATCGGAAACGCGTGCGATGAGCCTTGGTGCTGGGGCTCGCGCACAATGCCGCCGACGGCCAGAACGCCGGAGTCAAACCCTTCCTCTAAAAGACTCGCGATGCGTGAGCCCATGCGGCCGTTTAATCCGCTGATAACGATTTTAACGCGGCCCGCGATCCTATCCGTTGAACTACTCATCAAGCCACCTCCCGCAATTCTAAAAGCCCGCTGTCCTGCAAGGCTCTCTGGACGCGCGGCTCGGCTTCACGGCTTAAAGAAACCAGGGGGCCGCGCAGTTCATCCGTCGCAATCAGGCCTAAACGTTTTAGGGCCCATTTGACCGGAGCCGGATTTGTTTCCACAAATAACTCCTTGGCCAGCGGGAAGAGTTTAAGGTGTAATCGCCTAGCTTTTTCTTGGTCCATCTGATCCCAAGCCGAGATCAAATCGCACAGCTCCCGCGCCGCGATATTGGAAACAACGGAAACCACGCCGACCGCTCCCACCGAAAGCATGGGGAGTGTCAGGGAATCGTCGCCGGAGAGAACCGAAAAACCTTTTCCTGACCCTCGAACCAAAGCCGAAACCTGGTCAAGACTGCCGGCCGCCTCCTTGATCGCCACGATGCGTTGGAATAAGGCCGCCAATTTTAGCACCGTGGCCGGCTCGATGTTGGTTCCGGTTCTGGCCGGCACGTTGTAGATGCAGATCGGAGTTTTAACGCTCTTGGCCAAAGCCGAGTAATGTTCAAAAAGCCCTTTTTGAGTCGGACGGTTGTAATAAGGCGTCACCACCAGCAAGGCGTCAACGCCCAATTGTTCGACCTCACCGGCCAGCTCAATCGTTTTTTTGGTGCTGTTGGCGCCGCAGCCGGCCACAACAATGGCGCGGCCGCGGGCCATCTCAACGACTTTTTTGATGAGTGATAAATGTTCCTGCGGGCTTAAGGCCGGCGCCTCGCCGGTCGTGCCGCAGGGAGAGAGCCCCGCCACGCCGGCATCCAACTGCCGCCCAACCAAATCCTCGAACGACTTCCAATCAATTTCCCCATTTTTAAACGGGGTAACCAAAGCGGTAATGCAGCCTCTTAACATAAATACGCGACACCCTCAAAAATTTCTTCCACTTTTCCCTCCAACGCCAGCGACTTGCCGTTAAAACGCACGGTCATGGGACCTCCTTGGGTTTCAACGCGAACGGCGCCGGCCCGGATTTTTCCCAAACTTTGAGCCGCAAAAACGGACGCCATCACGCCCGAACCGCAGGATTTTGTTTCCCGTTCCACTCCCCGCTCATAAGTTCGGATCTTAAGACTATCGGGACCGGTGATTTCAACGAAATCCACATTGGTTCCCCGGGGTTTGAAAAAATCATGGTAACGCACCCGGGCACCCAAGCCCGCGACATCTTGCGCGGCCGCGCTGCCCACGAAAGCCACCGCGTGGGGACAACCGGCGTCCACTTTATAAAATTCCAACCGGCCGGCCCCGCGCGCGCCCTGGGTTGCGCCAAAATCAAGCTCCAAGGAATTCGGGGCCAACAACCTGGGCAAGCTGGCCTTGGCCAAAGCCGCCCGGTCGCGGTCAACGCTCACGAGAATCGAGCCGTCATCCGTCATCACGTCAACGGCGCCCTTGATTTTTTTAAGCACATGGCGGGTCTCGTAAAAACCGGCCGTTCGCGTGCCGTTGCCGCAAAAAGCCCGCGAGCCGTCGGGGTTAAAAAAAATAAGACGGACAGAACCAGAAATCGCCAACAAGCCGTCGGAATTAAACTCGGCCGAAAGCCTACGGGCCAGAGCCGGCAAGGCTGAGGCCGAAACCCGTTTGTTTTTTGGCTTTCTTAAATCAAGCAGAACAAAGGTGTTGCCGGTAGCCGAAAATTTATGAACCTGCAAAACTCTTCTCATGGGCTTTTCGTGGCCGGGCGGTCAAGGACTCCCAACAATTCCCAGGCAATCTTGTCTTCCTCCGGCACAGCGGTGGGCGGCTTGACCGCAGTGACCGCGATGGCCTGCCCGCTTTGTTGTTTTTGGCAATAATGGCCGAGCAAAACCCAAGGATTTGTTTGGCCAGATGGCGCGGCTTCATCAAACATTTTTTTCACATCAGATCCGGCGGCCTCGCGCAACAGGGGCCGGGCTTGGCTATGGCGGCCCATGTGCCACAAAACCCAACCCTTCCAAAAAATCGTCTTCTGGCTGGAGTTACCGATCCTATCCAAAGCCGCCAGGGCAGCCGGCCAATCGCGCCGCTCAATGTGAATTCGAGCCTCCAGGGCCCAGTCGGCGTCCATGCGCTCCTTTAAATTACCCAGCGCCTCTAGCGCATTCTCGTAAAAAAACATCCGGTAGCCGGCCCAGGCCAACTCTCGATAAGCCATGGCCCGCTCCTTGGCGTCAGGATCATGCCCGATGACCCACTCGGCGTTCTCGCGAGCTTGAGAAAACAGCCCAACCTGCCGGTACAGATGCGCCAGGGCCAAACGAAACCGCGTGTTGGTTGAAAATCGGCGCTTGCCCTCCTCAAGCACCTGCAGGGCTTCGCTCCATTGCCGGTTACCCAAAGCCCTTTTAGCCCGCCGTTCGATATCTTTATACTCTCGGGAACGCTCACCGCCAAAAAAAGGCAACGCGCTTAAAGTAAAGTTCAAAACGTTCAAGAGGATAAAAAGGTTCAAAAGGCTTGCGAAAAAACTGCTCTTTCTAATCCTTTTGAACCTCTTGAACATTTGAACCTCTTTAGCCCTCATTTCTTCTGAGCTGTTTGCGCCGGAGCAAAAAAGAGCCCGCCGGTTTTCCGCAGGGTCTTGGCCGCAAAAGCCAGCTTCATCGGCGCGGATTGCGCGCGGGCGTGATGAACGCCGATTTCAACGGCCTCGCGCCATCGCCACATTTCAAAAAATTCCAGTCCCGATGGATAAAAACGCAAAACATAATCGCCCTGGGAAGGGTGATGAGCCTGCAGTTTGTAACCCACGATTTCAAGAGAGCGGTAAAACACGCGTAGCGAAGAGGGGGGCCGTGTCATCGGTTCGCGAAGTTCGTGGGTCGACACGTCCGACACCAAAACGTTGCCGGCGCCCAAAAGCTCGATTAAACCGGTCGGGACGTTATAGGTTAAACCACCGTCAACTAGAAAATACTGCCGGATCGCCACCGGCCGGTAAAGCCCCGGAATGGTAGCCGCCGCCGCCAGTGAGGGCGTTAATTTCCCCTCACGTAAAACAACCAGCTCCCCGCTGGACAAATCAGTGGCGCAAACCACCAGAGGGACAGCGGTCTCTTCGAATGATTTATCTTTGACTATTTTTCGAATCCATTTCTGATGCGTGTCCGTCGAGGTCAGGCCGTCGCGCAAAGCCAAGGAAACCAGGTGAATCTGGTTAAACCGCGTGGACCGGTCGGTTCCGATGACGCGCACCATCTCTTCGGCGGCTTGAAGGCTTTTTTCAACGGCGTAAGCGCCCCCGACTAAAGCGCCCATGCTGGTGGCCGCGATGGCTTCAATGGGAAACCCGATTTCTTGCAGATGACGCAAAACGCCCAGATGCGCCAAGCCCCGGGCACCGCCGCCCGAAAAAACAACGCCTGTCTTGCCGCGCAGGCTTTGAGGCAAATCTTTCCAAACATCCCATAAAAGCTCGGTCGCCGCTTCACGCGCAGTGGGGATGGCTAAAGCATCGTCAACGGCATAATCCGGCGTGAACAGGGGCTCGGCCCCCGCGGAAAAGGCGAAAGAGGCGACAAAGGCGAAAGAGGCGACAAAGGCCTGAATAAAAGAAATTTTCAATTCCTTTCCCTTGGTCGCTTTTTTAGCCTTTATCGCTTTTGTCGCTTTTTTCATTCGACGTCGCGCCCTACCGCGAACTCAAATTCATAGAGAGCCGCCAAGGCGGCGGCTTCGGCCGCGATCAAAGAACCCCGGGCCTTGGCGTAACGTTCAAAAACTTCGATCTTGGATTCATAGCCCGCCGCTCGAGCTAAGGCTTGCCCATAAAGCTCGCGCCAGCGCTTCAAGTGTTCGCGGCGGCGCCCAGCGGCCGCGAACTTATTGGTCAAATCGAGAAAGCTCTGGCGCACCTGAAGCCCGATCTGGTCGTCGATATTAACGCGTTCAACCTGCCCCTTTCTTTGCTGGGCCCGCCGCTCCCGGATCGTGGCCCAGGAATCCCAGGACAACGGCATGTGCATGCGCACCATGGCGGACCAGTTGCTGGTGCGCAAAGGAAAATCCGGTCCCAAAAATTCATACATGCCGGCCAAGCTGATCACCGGACTGCGGGAGGCCAGCGCGATGGCCACCTGCGCCGCGCTCATTTCGCTGGCCAGCGCCTCGGTCCGGTATTCCGGCCGAAATTCCCTGGCCCAGGAAAGAGCTTCCTCCAAAACGGGCAACTTGGGGGGAAACTTCAGGTCCTTGATTTCGCCGGCGATCTCCACTTCGCTCGATAGATTCATGCCGATGGACCGCAGAAGCCCAAAAAGGGTTTCCCTCTCGGCTTTAAGATCAGCCTCGGCTGCCGCGTCCTCAAAACCGATCTGGTGATCCTGCCAAAGAAGGTAGGAAAACGGCGCGTCGGAAGAACGCGGCCGGTAAATTTCAAACCCCTTGATCAGATCTTCGTTTAAACGCTTCTTTTCCCGGACAACCAAGCTTTCCAAAAAACGCAGACGCACCTCGCGGGTGACCTGAAGGGAGATTTTATCCCGCTCGCTTTTGGCCTTTTCCAAAGCCGCCTTGGCCAAAACCACGGCGTTCTGAATTTTGCCTCCGGTATAAAGATTCTGCTCTAAAGTGGCGCGGCCGAGATACATTCTTTCTTTCTCCGAAGGGCTCAAGGGGGTGCCGCCCATCTCCTCGTATAAAACGAAGTTCCTTTCCGCTTCAAACGTGGCGGCCGCGGCGTCAAAACCCAACTGCGGCAGGCGCAGATGCCGGGCCATGCGCACGCGCTGCTCCGCGATCGCGATGTCCTCCAATGACGCCAAGAGCTTGGGGTTATTCAACTTGGCCAGACGTTCGGATTCAGCCAAATTCAATCGTTTAACGATCGGAGAGAATACGGCTTGCGCCCCCGCGGAAAAGGCGAAAGAGGCGACAAAGGCGAAAGAGGCGACAAAGGCCTGAATAAAAGAAATTTTCAATTCCTTTCCCTTGGTCGCTTTTTTAGCCTTTATCGCTTTTGTCGCTTTTTTCATTGAGCTTGCTGATAACGCCCGAAGGCTTCGCGGAAAACAGTTGTGATTTCGCCCACCGTGGCCATCTCCCCCACCGCTTCTAAGACAGCCGGCATCACGTTCGTTTTGGGATCCGAGGCTGATTCGCGAAGTTTTTTTAAAGCTTCTTTAACGCGGACCTGATGCCTCTGTTTTTTAACTTTAGACAAAAAGCTTTTTTGGGAGCGCTCAACCGTCGCCGGGATCTTTAAGATATCGGGCTGCGAACTCTCCGTGGCGTAAGTGTTGACGCCTACGATTTTACGCGCGCCCTCTTTTAAATCCATCTCTTGGCGATAAGCGCTATCCGCGATCCTGCGGTGAAAATAACCGGAGGTGATGCCTTTGACCACGCCGCCCATAGTTTCGATTTCCTTGATAATGGCCCCAGCCTCCTCCTCCATCTTGTCCGTCAGCCACTCCAAGTAATAAGAGCCGCCCAGAGGATCGGCTGTATCGGTCACGCCAGACTCATAAGCGATGATCTGCTGGGTTCTTAAAGCCACGCGGACCGCCTCTTCGGTCGGCAAACAAAGGGCCTCGTCAAAAGAGTTGGTGTGCAGGCTCTGCGTTCCCCCTAAAACCGCGGCTAAGGCTTGGTAGGCGGTGCGGATAATGTTGTTTAAAGGCTGCTGCGCGGTCAGGGAAACGCCCGCGGTTTGGCAATGGGTGGCCAGAATCCAGGATGTTTCCTTTTTGGCTCCGATCTCATCGCGCATGAACTTGGCCCACAACCGCCGGGCGGCCCGGAGCTTGGCGATCTCTTCAAAAAAGTAGTTGTGGATGTCAAAAAAGAAAGAAAGACTGCGCGCGAAACGGTCCGGGTCGTAACCGCGGTTGACCATGCGCCGGACATACTCGCGGCCGTTGGCTAAAGTAAAAGCCAGCTCCTCAACGGCTGTCGCTCCCGCCTCGCGGATGTGGTATCCCGAGATCGAGATCGGAAAATACTTCGGAACGTTATCCACCGCGTAGGCCATCATGTCGCCCACCAAACGAAGCGACGCCTCGGGCGGAAAAAGATACTCATTTTGCGCAATGAACTCCTTTAAGATGTCGGTTTGGCAGGTGCCGCGAACGCGCGCCAAAGGGACGTTTTGCTTCTCGGCGATTTTCAAATACATCGCAAAAAGAGTGACCGCCGGCAGGTTAATGGTCATGGAGGTGGAAACTCTTTTTAAATCAATGCCGTCAAAAAGAATCTCAAAATCCCGAAGGGTGTCCACCGCCACGCCTTCCCGGCCCACCTCGCCTTCGGCCGTTGGATCATCCGAATCAATCCCCATTAAAGTGGGCAGGTCAAAAGCCACCGAAAGCCCGGTTTCCCCGTGCCCTAAAAGATATTTAAACCTCTCGTTGGTTTCTTTGGGAGAACCGTGGCCGGAGAACTGCCGCATGGTCCAAGGGCGGGCACGGTACCCCGAAGGGGAGATGCCCCTGGTGAAAGGAAAGTGGCCCGGCTCGCCCAGTTTTTGAGGTAAAGCTTCGCGGCCAAGCGCCGGGCCATAGGCCGGCTTAATCTCAATTCCGGATAATGTTTGGGTGATGGAACGCTCTTCGCTCATTACAGGAAAACTCTATTATCTCAAATTCCGCCACCCGCCCAAGAACGCAAAATCCGCCGGCGCTTCGCAAGGTCCTACTGGGGGGCCCACAAAACCCTGGGACTTCCGGGCAATCAAAAAGGGACTTTAGACCCATGCCGCGATTCGGCCCCGGTGTTATAGTGTTAAAGACATGACAGAACAGAATCGCCGCGTGATTTTGGCTGTTGCCGTTTTAGCGGCCGGCCCGCTCCTAAACGCTCAAGATACCGCGGGCGACATCGAAATTTTGATCAACAGCGCTTCCGAGTGCAGTTATGAGCGCGGCGAATGCCGCTCTTCTAAGGATTATGATCTTCGATTGAACCGAGCCCGCAGCCTGGCCAATGAACTTCTGGGCCAAGATAAATCGAGCCAGGTGATCCAGCGGGCGATCATTCCCCTGCACAACCTGGCCTACGGAGGCTTAGGCCTGGAACGCAAGGCGGCCAAAGCGGGCGCCATGGCCGCATCCTTAATTGGAGAGCTGGCTCTGCAGGCTAACCAGGAGGTTCGCGAGGCTGCGGTCGAAGCTTTGACCAACATCCTCTGTTGCGCCCGGCCCGGCAATGAGGGATCACTGTTCGGCAAGGTTTCGGGGGAACAGCCGGCTTTAAATGCGGTCGCGGCTTTGAAAAAAATCCTGGAACTGCACTCCCTAACCCAGGAAGAAAGGTCCAAAATCGAAACCGCCCTAACCAGCGCGGCTGACCCCGATGTCGAAATTTCAGTGAAAATCCGACGGGCCGCGGCTGAAAATATCCAAAACCAGGCCCAAGTCAACCGGTTAAGCTTGAAGCCGGGCAAAATTTTGCTAGTACGATAATGAGTAAAGTCATGAATTATTATTCGCGGGCGCGAGCCTTTTAAACCTCCAGGATCAAATCCGGTAAGCCAAGTTCAAGATCATTTTAAAAGAAGTTTCGTCTAGCCTCTGATCTTTCGGCCAAAAAAGGCCGTCGCCGAAATAATCGCGGCGCTCCAAGGTTCCCCCCGCGCCCAACCGCAAGCTTTTCGTGACGTTAAGCTCCATGCCCAGAGAAAATGCGGGTGTTAAAACGCGCGCATCCGCATAATGCGTCCAAAACCGGCTGGTCAAAAATAGCCGCCAGCGCTCGGCAACGGTATTTTCAAACCCAAAATCAAGCCCCAAAACATCCCGGTAGTTAGGGAATTCAATGGAAGCATTGCCTAAAAAGTTTCGTTGGAATAGGCCCGTATCCCAAAGAAAACCGCCGCCCGCCTCTCCCGCAGGGCGGCCATCCGCCCGGCTTTGAGAAAAATAAATCCAGTGCGCTTCGGCCCAAAATTTCCGCTGGGCCTGGGAAAAAATAAACCCCGTTCTCAAAACCGGCGGCAACCGAAAACGCGAGGGCAACAATAACTCTCCCTGCGCCAAGGCGCTCTGCGTGCTTTGATATACCAACTGATGGTGCCCGGCGCGAAGGTCAGCCGGCGCACTGAATCCTAGGGCCCAAACCCATCCCCGGGCGATTCGTTGATAAAAATCAACCCCTGTTGCCCAGCCCTCAAATTTCGCTTTTTCGCGTAAAGTCCAAGCCGAGGATCCGTCGGCGTCGTAGCGATCAAGCTCCAGGTTTCGCTCGCCCCGGATATGATTAAAAGAAAGATTGGCCGCTGTTTTAGGTGTTACAAAAAATTTTAGTTCGTATCGAACAATGGGCATTTTCCGGCTATCCTGCCAACGATATTGTCCGGCTGGCTGGCCGGCGGCGTACAGCGCGCGTTGTTGCGAAAACTTTTCCTCAATAATTCCCGATGCCCGCAGTTTAATCCACAGGGCTCGCGCGGAAAAAGGCTTAAACTCAACGGCTGGAAAACTTAAAAAATTGTTTGTTGATTCTCGAACCACCGGCTCCTTGGACCTGGCGCCCAAAACAGACTCCCTTTCAAAAACCAAGGGCGCTTCAAGACGCCAATGCCAATTATTTTGATCGCTTAAAAACGGCTGATCGAAAAGACCGCTTTTATAATCAACCGCCGACGCACTCCAAAAATGGCCGGGTTCGCCCCAATGACGGGAATCGAGGTAGCTGGCATGAGCCGAAAGGGTCAAGAGGTTCAAAATGTTCAAAAGGTTCAAAAAGAACATTCTGGAAGCCTTTTGAACCTTTTGACCCTCTTGAACGTCTTGAACCTTTTTACTTACCATCTGACTATAATTTCCGTCTTAAAATCCGAACGGGTTTGACTGATTAAATCGTCGCGTTCGGTTGTTGTTTTGGGCGTGTCCGTCACTTCATCGCGGCCCAACATCGTTGTTCCCCACTTAACCCAGAATGAAACGCGCTCGCCCATGTCTTGTTCCAGGGCCAGCGCCCAGCGCCAGCCCTCCGGCGCGTAAGAGGCGAAAAGCGACTGGTAAGCGATTGAAGAAAGCGTCATTTGACGCCAATAAAATTCGGGAGAGCTCAAAAAAATAGAGCGCGAACCAAACAGCGGCGAGCCCAAATCAAAATAAGCCAGCTTAGCCAACAGTTTCGTTCCCCGGCCGATTTTCCAGTTTAAACGTCCGTATGCGTCTTGGCCTTCGGAGCGTTCTGAAGGAAATCTGGTTGCCGTGACTCTTAAATAATCTGTTCCCAAAGCCCAACTGCCGCGGCTTTTTTCCCGGCCCGCCTCCAGGCGAACGGAGCGCTCCTCGATCATGGACACGACGGGATTCTTGGTGGCATGGACAAAATAAGGATCGCGCTCAAATCCCAAACGAAAATACCCAAAAAAGCCGCGGCTAAAACCAACTCGATCATCCGCTCTGCCCTTAAAACTTAAACGCCTGTCCGGCGGGGAGTGCGAAAGCGTGCTGCCTGAAAATTCCGATTCCAAATTTTGCTCAAAATAAAGATGGCCGCCCGCCTCATGATGCCCCAGCCGCTTAATCCGGCTGTAAAACAACCCGCGCCGGTTGCGGGCAACGCCGCCGCCCATCCGGGGGCCGTCCGCCAGGCGCGAAACGTAACGCGGCGCAAACAAAAAAACGCCGGCCGCGTCCTTAAAACCGGATTGTTCACGAAGCCAGCCTCCGGCAAAAGCCGGGGCCCGGCGCTTCCCCCAAAAGGACGCGGCCGCCTCCGCCAGCAGGCGCGTGTTCTCGCCGACACGATAGCCCAGATCAATCCCAAAAATCCCAATTTTTTTTCCTTGAAAAAGATACGCCTGACGATTGGGTAAACCAGGGGCGTTGACACTGGATACGTCATGTTGAACGCGGCGATTCAAATCAACATGTACCACCGAAGCCCCGAGGTTTACCGGCTCCCTGTCTTGCTCAAAACGCAAGCCAACAGACTTTTCTTTAAGCGTGTTGCGGCGCGCGAGCCTGGAATGGCTGCCGAATTCCCCGGCGTCTTGGCTTAAAACGGCGTAATCCTCCAGGAAATCGCCTTGCTCGGAACGCTCGCCGTGCAAGGGGGTTTGGGCCACAAATCCGCCCAGCCGCGCGTCTGACGATGCGATCAAAATGGCCGCGCCGCGAAGGCCGGTGTTTTCATAACTGGAGCGATTTGGAGCGATCTCGGCCTGGTGATTTTTCCAAAGAAAAGGCCGGTAAGGCAGACCCGCCTTGCCGGCCATCACCAACCCCTGACCCCAACCCATCGCAAAATCACCGGCATAAACATCCCGGCCCTGCCGGTGATGACCCAGGGTCAAGTGGCGCAAAGCCAAGTTTCTGCGATCCGCGGTAACAGGCGGTTCGCTGGCTCCGGTTGAAGTTTCATCGCGGCGTAAAAGCGTCCAATTCAGCGTCGTTTCTTGACCAGCGCGGGGGCGCCACGCCAATGAGGTTCGATTGTAGAGGTAAAGCGGGTTGATAAACCGGCCGGGCGTTGTCACTCCGAAGGTTTCGGCATTGGGCTTGTCCGCCTTGAACCGCCACTTGGTTTCACCCGAAAAAATCCTTTCCTGCGGCAACTTCTCAAAAGGTTCGGTCACTTCCGAAAATCCCTCAAAATAATCCAGCTGATGGGGCTCGCCGCCGCGCAATTCGTCTGCGAAAGCAGGCGAAAGGTTCAAAAAGTTCAAAAGGGTCAAGATGTTCAAAAAGATTGAAGAAAGTTTCGTCATTATCCCTCTTGAACCTCTGGAACGTTTTGACCCTTTTGAACCTTTCTATTCGCCGTCGCCGTATCTTTCCAGATAGGTTTCCCGGACAAGGGCCGTAATTTCTTTTTTGAGGGATTTATCTTTTACGACAAACAAATCTTGGTACGCCTGGCTGTCTTTTTTCCATTGGGATGGGAAGGCAATCCACCAACCCCGCGGGCTGTAGCTCCATTTGCTTTTCATGAGCGAAAATCGCACCGCCACTTTTTCATCCAGCCACAACTCTCCCTTGCCGATTCTTGAACCCCGGGACGATTTAAACTTCTCCAAGGAAACCAGCCTAACGGATGGTTTTCCGGTTTTAACCTTAACCGCTTCCATCGCCTTTCCCGCTTTTCCCGCCTTCTCTTTAACCAACTCTAAAACCTTAATTCGGAGCGCGGGTTCGGCAAAATCGATCTCTTCGTAACCAGCGCCGCTCCTGGAAACCGAAACGGGCAGCCGGATGCTGGGGAATCGGTCGTTGAGGTAAGCTTGGGCTTGGCGAATCTCGTAAAAGCCGAAATCCAAATCAAAGCGAATCAAATCGCTTTTTTGTTCGATTATGCGTACGCCGGGTAGATTATTTGGAGACGGCTCTGCCGTCAGCGTTAAGGGAATTAACGATACCGATAAGCTCGTGAATATCCATAACCTCATGATCCGCGCCACCGTTGCCTTTATGAAATTCATCGCCGTACTTGGCGAAAACTGTCACCATGCCCACTGCCTTAGCGCCCACCATGTCGCGCTCCGCCCAATCGCCGATCATGATGGCTTCATCCGGCTGGACTCCCAATTTTTCAAGCGCCAATTTAAACGGCTTAGGCGAGGGCTTGCGCTCCCCCGCGTCGTCAAAAGTCACAATCGCGTCGAAATAATGGGCCAACCCAAGTCCCACGATTCTTAAATAAACCTGAAGCTTGGGAGCATCAGACACCACGCCCAATTTCAAGCCCTGCTTGGTCAAGGCAAATAACGTCGAGTGGGCGTGTGGGTAAACCGCCAAATAAGCGTCTTTGGTGCGCCGGTACCCAAGAATGCCGGCCGCCAAAATACGGTGATCCACGCGGCCCAGCTCCTGCAAAAGGACTTTGTCAAAAATCTGCTGGTCCTCAATTCCCTCTCTCCAGTAAACCTGAAAAATCTTATCCAACACCTCTTGCTTGGTCCCCGGCAGTCCCGCATCCAGCATCGCCTCCACCGCCGCCTCCACCGCATAACGCTTCATGCGCATAAAATCCACCAGGGTATTGTCAATATCAAAAACAACCGCTTTAATCGCCATTAAATCTATCCTATCACAGTCATTTATTATTTTCTTTATTACTGCCTTTTGCTGGACCTATATAACGCAGGGTTGCGATAACTTTGAGCGCTTCGCGCCTGGCGTTTTCAATATATTGGAAGCTTTGTTTTGTTACATAACCTGGCGATTGGAGGCCAAGGTGGTGCCAAATATAGAGAGGAATTGGGTTTTCGGTATAGCCATAGGAGCTATGGAAACAATATCCGTCAGGATCCCATTCCCCATAACGCGCAATATAGTCAGCCCTTTCTTTGTCTAGCCCAGGATCAATTTTTGAGTTTTCCTGAATCCAGCGCAGTTTAATAGAACCAACGCTCAAAGTAGTAGTGGAATTAAAACAATCGTTGGAATGGGAATAGTCTGGCTCGTTTTTGTCCTCCAAAGCCTTAGGACCAAAATTAAAATAGAGAGTTCCTTGCGATTGTCGCCCCTCGAGCCCCAGGGTATCAGGATACGCTAGGAACGCCTCCCATGTGATGGGATCAAATTCTAAATTGTAGTGGTAGTTGTGGTTGACATAAAAACCTTTGGTTCCCTTAAATGTCACATATTTTTCTATGGGTTCGCTAGATTTTGGTCCTTTATAGTCGGATTCTTTTTTGGAGCGGCAGGAAAAAATCAGAAGGCTCAAAGATAGGCAGCTAAAAAACAAAAGCTTTTGCCGTATGTTCATTATTTGTGGGCCTCGGGCCAGTTTTTGGGATCAAGAGGATTGACAGCATAAGAGCGCATCTTTATCTGAAGTCGTGGGCTTTTGGTTTTTGTATTTATTAGTGCGACGTAGATTTCGTTGCCCATTTTAACTTGCGTATCGTGGTCGGGCTCTTTTCTAAAATTTTCCAATCGGCCAAGGAGTTTTTTGTATTCCGCCTCGTTTACCCCGCGCTCTTTTAATTGTTCATTGTATTTTTTCGGAATCCGATAAAGCCCGTAGTCAAGGTGCGGCGCGTCTTGTGCTGTGCCGGAATTTCCAGATTGCCCGATGACAGCACCCGAGGGAACTTGCTTGCCAACACTTCCTCTAGTTCTACTGTACGATCCATAAGCCTTCGGATCATCCTTAGCTTCACTATCATTTCCTAAATGAGCGGCTATAAGTACACAATAGGCTTGGGAATCTTCATACAGCATTGAACGATGGTGGCCGTATCCTTCACCATCATGAGCATCATAGAGAATTGTACCCTCCCTCGGACTTCTTATGGAAGTTCCGGGCGCTAGTCGGATATCAACATGATCATGAATTTTTTCGGGAAGATCATTGGGGGGTCTTGGTTCCCCCGGTAGGGCGGTGATGGGTAAGACGGCCTGGCCGTTCTTGATCCAGCCTTTTTGACTGGGAAAGCTCTTTTCGGTTTCGATCTTTCTTAACAAAGCCTCTTCAGGAATAACGGGGAGGATATCCTGGGGGATTTCCAGCATGTTCTTTTCAATTTCTTCTCCTGTTGCGGTTTTAGCGATCATCACCCCTGCCTTGGAGCCAGGATGCCAGCGCTTGCTCGGGGGCGCGCTGTGAGTTGCTTTCAGACTTTCAAGCAGTTGAAGGGACTCTCGCAGCGCGGCAACCTCTTGGTTGATATGGAAGAAGGCCTCTTGGGCCGTCAGGCCGGGGATCTTTTCCCCAGGCAGGGTCGTGGCCTGGGGAAGACCGATCTCTTGCAAAAGTCTTTCTTTGTTCTGGATAAGGCTTTTTTTCTCTTTTTTGGCCTTCAAATAAGCGTTCATCTCGCCCACAAACCAAGAAAGCTTCCCTTCTTTGGCCAGCCTGTTGATTTGCTGCTCTGCCTTGACCTTATTAAAGGGCCGGCCGATGATTCGATCGTATTCCTGATGCCAGGCAAGAAGCTTGCTCATGGTTCCGTCATGGCGTATCTTATGAACGATGGCCTGGGTTCCCTGGACAAGAGCGCTGCCGGCGCCGTAAGCTCCCGCTCCAAGAGCCAGGGTTGGACTGACAAGGCCGGACGCCAGACCGACAGGAGCCACCCCCAGGGCCGATGCTCCCGGGGTTATCCCTCCAGCAAGAGCAACGGCATTGGCTATCTTTTTGGTTGCGTTATAAGTTTTTCCCATGAAGGAATCGCCCTTTGAAGAAGAGAAGGGGGAATGGCCGAACGTTAAGGCGTCGAAAACCCCGGAAACGGCTCCAGCGGCCAGGGCAAAGGGGGAAAGAATGGTGTTGCCCACGAAGGCATGCGCCCGACCGGGGGTCCAGTGGGATAAACCTCCCAGGAGCGCTCCTAGGACAAAACCAACGACTCCCCCTAAAAATTTGGCGGAGGAAAACTCCATATTGGGAGATAGAGAAGGGCCAAAATGGGCTCCTAGCCAGGTGAAACCAACGAGAAGGGCTGCTGTGAGCGCATAGTATCCGAATTGCCCGGTGCCGCTAAGATTGTCAACTTTTTGTTGGCGCTCTAAATCAAACCGTTCGTCCAGTTTTCTTTTTTCTTGAAGCTCTTGTTCTTTGGCTTTGTTATAGGCGATACATTCCTCATCGGTCATCTTGGCTAAGTTCTGTAAAAAAGAACAGGGCCCGGAAGGGCCGTCTTTGCTTGCAGGGTCTGGATTGCCCTCGGAAGAAGAGGGGTTTTTATCTTTGTCCTTACCCTCCCCTTGAGGAGATTTGGGCATATCAGGAGGCTGGGTGTCGCAGTTGGTTCGGGTGGCTCCTCGGCAGGCATCTCTTAATTTGTCTTTCTGCCCATCAGGGAAGGCCATGGCGTAGAAAGCCACAGGGGAAGGCGAAGCGGGCGGCCTGCCCAGCCTTTGGCCGTCAAAAAACTCCTGGGTTATTCCATAAGAGAGTTCAGGGTTGGAGCCAAGGGCGTTTTTTCTTTGGGAAGAGATTTCTGATAAGGCTTCCCGAGGGGCCATTTCCATGATGAGGAGAAAGGCAATAAAAACAGAGGAGTATTTTTTGAGCATAAAAAAAGGAGATGGGGCGAAAACCTCATCTCCCTTCAGAAACCGTGAAGATTATATCAGGATTTGAATAAGTAGGGACAGACACTACTTTTTTAAAGTAGTGTCTGTCCCTACTTAAAGGCCCATCCTTTGCCAATTGGTGCGCCCCACGGGCTCTGCAAAAACACATGGACAAACCAAGAAAAAACCTGATAAACTAAAAGCATGGAACCAGAAAAAGTAAGTTTTGACCAGATCGAAAAAGGCGAAATTCTCAAAGCCATGGTGGCTTGGTTTGAAAAAACCAAGCCAATGAAGTTTGCCCAGCGCTGGGACGCCTTCTCGAAAGAAGCCAAGGCCAAAGCAGAACAAGCGGGTTATGGCCCTCATAATCTGGATCAACTCATAAAAAAGGTCCGAGCCAAGCTTGCCCATTAAACCCCTACGGGTCGTTCTAGATACCAACGTCCTCATCTCCCATCTGTGGGGAGGTATTCCTAAAAATATCACCGATCCTCTCCCCGCGTGAATTTCTCGACACACACAAAATAAAATTCACCTGACCGCCACCATCCTACCCTGTCACCCCATAACTTCCCCGCTGTCTTATATCAGAGGCTTTGGGATTTTTAGGGTTTTCCCCGCACCCTGCAAATTTGCAGTATTTACAACAAATGTTACTTCTGTTATACTTTCAATAGATCGATTATATATAAGTAAGAAATAGGGGGATACTGATGACGCAGGCTATATTATCCACGAAGTACCAATTGGTCATTCCGCGCGCCATCCGGCAACGGCTGCATTTGCGCAGCGGGCAAAGGATGATGTTTCTTATCAAAGGCAACGTTATTACTTTAGTGCCGGAGCGTTCGCTGTCCGAGCTTAGGGGGATTGCCCGCGGCATTAAACACGGTCCGCTTAGAGAGAAAAATGAGCGGCCGGTATGAAGGTCATTGATTCCTCCGGATGGATTGAATTTGCCACTGACGGCCCCCTGGCCGGCCGGTACGCGGCACATTTAAAGAATTTATCGCGGGTGGTTACCCCCAGCATCATTGTTTATGAGGTCTACAAGCGCTTGAAGCGCGACGCGTCAGAAGAAGCCGCCGATGCTATCATCGCGGAAATGGGCAAAACGCGCATAATCCCATTAGACGATCAGCTCGCTATTTTGGCGGCGGAAACAAGTTTATCCTTAGGACTTCCCATGGCTGACGCCATCGTTTATACGACCGCGCAGACATATGGGGCCACGCTTATTACCAGCGACGCCGATTTTAAGAACTTTCCCCGAGTGATCTATCTCAAAAACTAATTGTTCTTGCCGATGGACAGGCCGAACAAGACAGCTGTATTGCGGCCTTGGAAGCGCGGATCGTTTAAAAAATATTTGGTCAGCCTAACAGACAAATTAACTCCGAGCTGTCCTGATTCATCTGAAAACCAGCCTCCAAATGAACGCACAAGCATAAGGTCCAAACCGGCATGAACCGCCGGCTGCCATTTTCTTAAGGGCACGCCCTTGGGTTCATTGCTGGCCACGGTCTCCGTTTTGCTGTCAATCTTGACGGGAATAATACGGTTGGCAGTGGGGCTCAAATAGTGCTCGTAGAGATTGGTGGTTCTTTCCACCTCGCTTGTATAAGACGGGTCGTAGCGAAAAAAACCAAGCCCGGCTCCCGCTTGCACGGCCAGCCGCTTCCAGCGCGGCGTGGTGTAATTGAAACGCCCGGCGTCGTAAAATTCAAAAAGATCGGACCCTTTAATCTTCTCAATGACCTCCTGCGTTACTCCCTTAGCCGCGTCAAAGGTGGAGTGCGAAACGCGAACCATCCGGTCGGAGGACATCTCCCAGCCTGCCGGTGGTTCGGATGCGAACGTAACGTCTCTATAATCCAGACCAGTAAGATAAGACAATTCAACTCCCAGGGCGCCGTATTTTCCGGAACCCTTGGAACCAAGAGGGGTATTTAGGGCTCCGAAAAACCCGCTGGGGTTCGCCTTAAAACTGCCGAATTTTGCTCCGGCGCCCTGAATAAACCCTAAGTTGAACTGGAAATCTCGAGCCCAAGCCGGCCCACCTTGAGCCGCCAAAAAACCTGCCAAAAGAAACAGAGCTGTTCTTTGGGTTTTCATAGTTTTTTTACCTCCAAAAAATTAATTGTTGTCGCCTATGGAAATGTTGAACTGAAGCGAGCTGTTATAGCGCCCAAGGCGGGGGTCATGAAGAAAATGTTTAACGTATTGAACGCCAAGATTGACCCCTGGTATCCAACTGTTATAACCATCGGTGCTTCTATGACTGCGCGATACGAGAACATCAAAACCCGCGTACACCGCCGGCCTTAGCTTCTGAAATACCGACCCTGATTGCTCTTTGCTCACCGCCAACTCATCTCTTACTGGTTCCACATACTTACCGTATTGGTCCCTTTGTGTTTTCCTATAAACCTCATAGGTAGGATCATAACTGACCCAAGCAAATCGTGATCCCACCCGGAGAGCCAAGGGACCCAGTCGCGGCGTTGTGTAGTCAACACCGGCAAGGTCAAAAACTTTAAGATTTTCTGACCCAGCAATGGTTTCTGTAACCGTTCTGGTAACTCCCGTATCTTCGACAAAGCTCTGCACGCGTTTCCAGTGGTTAACGTCGTTTACTTTCCAGCCGGGAGCAGGCTCAAAATGTTTCTCTTTACTAAACCCCGCAAACACAACGCCAAGCTCCGCTGCCAGAGTCCCAAATTTATCGGTTCCCTTGGAATCAAGCTGGGTGCCGAAACGCGCCCTGGCTCCCGCAGGGATAACACTGTGGCTGTTGAACTTACCCACGCCAACAACCCCGTCAATAGACCAATCAAGATTCCTTCCTTGATTTTGATCATCTGCTTTTAACAGGGAAACCTGTGTTCCCAAAAAAGCCAGCGTGAGGATGAAAGGTACTGCTATCTTTTTGTTTTTAGCCATCGGTTTTTTGCCTCCTGATTTTTTGTTTCTTCACCAGCCGCTCCTCTTTATCCCTCACAACGATCAGTAGTATAAACGAAGCCAGGATTTCTGACGTGGGCCTTTGGTTATGGTTGGGGGGGGGCCGAAAGGCCCAGAAAAAAAGGACTTTTCTCCTAGAGAAAAATAGGGACTAAAGTTTTTTATCTGTTTTCGCTAAAAAATTAACTTAAAAATAAAAACTCCCCAAAAAATTTTTAACAGCCCCCTTGCGCTATTTTATGTCCGGCCTAAAAATTGGTTAGGCCCCCAAGAAATTGTTGACGGGGTGCCAGGTGAGGGAGAGCCCTTGGGCTCTCCCCAATTTTTTTGGGGTTACTTTTTGGAGAACTTAAAAGCCAAGGGCAGAAACTCTCTCCAGGATCGGCCCAGGGGAAGGCCGCTCGCTCCGGTCACATAAACCATGGTTTGATCCGAGGCGAACTCCGCAATCACCTGTAGGCAAGCGCCGCAGGGGTTCTTGATGGCCGGGGTGTCGGTCGCGATGGCGACGGCTAAAATCTCGCTCTGGCCGTCATTGACCGCCTGAAAAATAGCGGCCCGCTCGGCGCAGATGCAAAGCCCATAGGAAGCGTTCTCCACGTTGGCGCCCGCGTAGACCTTGCCCGAGGATGCCAAAACCGCAGCTCCCACATGAAACTTGGAGTAAGGGGCGTAGGAATGCCTCAAGGCTTTGCGGGCCAACTCCAAAAGCCTCTTGGGTTGGGTCTGATGATTAACGCGTTTGGCTGTTTTCAAGAAGAAACGACCGCTTTTTTCCTGCTTCCAACTTCCTGCTTCCAACTTCCAGCTTTTTTCTTTAGGTATTTCCCCACCAAAAGATCCAGCTTCTTAACAGTGGCTTTATTCATATAAGCGAAGTCAGTGACAATCGCGCTGGCCAGGGCATTTTGACATCCGCATGATGTTTCCCCCGCCGCGGCCAGCTTGGGAATGGCGGATTTCAAAACTCTCTGCACGTAACCGACGCCCTGTTTTAAATTCTCAACAACCTTCATGGCGTTGACCGCCTCCTCGGTGTCTTTCCAGCAGTCGTAATCCGTCACGAAGGCCAAAAGGGCGAAACACATCTCGGCCTCCCGCGCCAATTTGGCCTCCGGCAAAGCGGTCATGCCCACGATGGAGTAACCCAATTTTTTATGCTCCAAGGACTCGGCCTTGGTGGAAAAAGCGGGGCCCTCCATGCAGACATAAACGCCGCTGTCATGGTGGCGGATGTTTAATGCTCCGGCCTCACTGCTTAATAAAGAGCGCAAGGTGGAACAAAAGGGCTTGTCAAATTGAACATGGGCCACGATTCCACTGCCAAAAAAAGTTTGAGTCCGATGCCGAGTTTTATCCACCAATTGATCGGCAACCACCAAATCCATGGGAGCCAGCTCTTCCCGAAGAGACCCCGTGGCCCCGACGCTGATCAATCGCCGGACGCCGAGCGACTTTAACGCGTAGATATTGGCGCGAAAATTGATCTCGGTGGGCAAAATGCGATGGCCTTTGCCGTGGCGGGGAAGAAAAGCGACCGGCACGCCGGCCACGTCCACCAGCGCGATAGAATCCGACGGTTCGCCAAAAGGCGTTTTCGCCCTGATCTCGCGGATCAAGCGGCAGCCTTCCATATTATAGAGACCGCTGCCGCCGATAACGCCGATCCGAGCCAACGCTGTTTTCATCGAATGATCTCCCGGATCACGCCGCTTCTTCGAGGCGGCCGGCCGGAAAACCGATAGGCCCCAAGAGCGTAATCCAGAGCTATTTTACAATCTTGCCTGCTCGCGCGCGTCGCGTGGATTTCGGCCAAAATATCGCCCTTCTTAACTTTATCGCCCGTCTTTTTGGCCAGCCAAATCCCGGCCGAGTGATCAATCCCGTCTTCCTGGCGCCGGCGCAGCGCTCCAAGATGAAGGCAGGCCATGGCTATTCCCCTAGCATCAATGAAAGAAACAAAACCGTTTCTGGGAGCGCGGATAAAAAACTTTTTACTGGGCCGGGACAGATGGCCGGGCAAAGTTCGGGGCACGGTCGGGCTGACACCTTGGGCCTCGAGCATTTCCTGAAACTTTCTTAAGGCCGCGCCGGACCCGAGCGAGCGCTTGGCGTAAGACTCCGTTTCGCGCCGATCCCTGGAAACGCCGGCCAATAAAAGCATCTCGTGAAGCAGTCCTAGGGTGAGATCGCGAAAATCCCAGACATCTTCCCAGTCGTTTTTTTGCATCAAGGAATCCGGGTTCAAAAACTCCCAGGCCTGCTGGATTTCCAAAGCGTTGCCCACCGCCCGGCCCAAGGGTTCGTCCATTAAAGTCACCAACGCGCGGGCACGCAAGCCGCATTTTTTGGAAACTCCGGCCAGGGATCCGGCCAAATTTCGAGCTTCCTGAACACTGCTAAAAATGGCGCCGCGGCCGAACTTCACGTCAAAAACAATGGCGTCCAGGCCCTCAATCAATTTCTTCGAAACAATGCTGGCGGTCACCAATCCCGCGTGGTCCACCGCCCCAATGGCGTCGCGCAGGGCGTAGAGCTTCCTGTCAACGCCGGCCAGTTCTTTGGTCTGCCCGAACATCGCCAAGCCGAGTCTTTTGACTTGGCGCGTGATCGCCGCGGGCGTCAACTGGACGTTGAAACCCGGGATGGCTTCCAATTTATCAAGCGTTCCGCCGGTGAGTCCCAAGGAACGCCCGCTCATCATCGGAACATTAAGCCCCAGACTGGCGGCCAAAGGAGCTAAAACCAGGCTGATGCCGTCTCCAACGCCGCCGGAAGAATGTTTATCCGCCGTAAATCTGGAACCAAATCCGGCCAACCGGCCGGAATACCGCGCCATGGCTTGGGTCAACCACAAAACCTCGGACGGCGAGAGCCCGGCCAGCCGAAACGCCATCAATAAAGCGGCCACCTGATAATCGGGCCAGCGATTTTTTAAAACAGCTTCGGCAAAACCAAAAATTTCATCGCGGTTCAAGAATCGCCCCGCCTTTTTGGCCGCGATAAGCTGATGGTATTCGACCGGTTTAAAGGTTCTCAATAAAGGAAAGGAGAAATTGGGAAAAAGGTCCGCTGACTTTTTTGCTTTCACCTAAAACATCTTCGTGGGATAAATTTTTTTGCGGCACGACACCGCTGGCCATATTGCTCACCCAGCCCACGGCCGCGATCCGCATGCCCACGGACTTGGCCACCAAGGCTTCGGCCGTGACGCTCATGCCCACCACGTCGGCTCCGAGCCGCCCGAATGCTTTGACCTCGGCCGGGGTTTCGTAAGTAGGACCGTCCGTGGAAGCGTACACCCCGGAAAAAACGCGCAGATGCTGTTTTTTGGCCAGCCTGACCAACTTCGAACTCAAACCTTCGTCATAAACCCGCGTGCAGTCCACGAACTGGGTCGTGCCTCTTAAGGGATTGGCGGACTGCAGATGAACGTGGTCTTTTAAAACAACCAAATCCCGGACTCGCAGTTTACGATTGATGGCGCCGCAGGCAAAAGTCAGAATCAAGGTGTTCACCCCCAGACGATGCAGATGCCGGATGGGCTCCACCACCAAATCCATGGGGAAACCTTCGTAATAATGAAGGCGTCCCTGCAAAATGACTAATTTTTTCCCTTTATAAGTGGCTTCAAGCAACCGCCGCTGATGCCCGGCGGGAGGAATCTTATCTCGGATTTCACTGGCAAAAATCTCGTCAAAGGCCACGGCCTTGTCCGCGCGGTCCGCGCGGACGGCGGCGCCCAGTCCGCTTCCCAAAACAAGGCCGATCACTCTCGATGTTCCTCGTGATTTTTAGGTGTTGCACGCTCAAACAAAATCTTCCAGAGGTTGCGCCTGGCTCTACGATCCCAGATCAACCACCCGAACGCCAAGGCCAAATACAGAAACCCAAAAATTAGCCGGATTGTTTGCCCGGGGAAAGCCAGCTGCAAAGCAAACAGACCAAAAAGCAGGCTGGCTTCAAGCAGAGAAAAATTGAAGTTGCAGAAAAGAATCGTGGCGAACAGGCTTTGGGCCGAGGTCAAAAAAAGCTCCTCCGATTGCCGGGCGTCCAGTGGCATGGCCCAAGGCGAGTGGGCGACCGCGTCGCCATGCCACCAAACGGAAAGTCCGTAAACCATGGGGATCATGCCCACCAACAGCGTCCATTGGTTGACCTTGGAACTGATCAAGGTGCCCAAGCCAGCTCTGGGATGCAGTCTCCAGGCGAACATGAGCGCCACCAGGAGCTCCGGGGCTTCGGAAGCCAGGGGAGCCAGCCACTGCACCAAAAGAAATTCCTCGACCCCGAACTGCTTGCCCAAAGCCAACAGGCCTTCCGCGAAGGATTCCGCCGAAGCCAGAATGGTTAAGGCCGAAAAAATAAAAAGAGCTCTGTATAAACGCTTTAACTGCGGCCGAGAATACCGGCTCATTAAATTTTCGATGAACGGCTCGGCCAATTTTTCTTCCGAATGCTGGCCGGCCGCGGCGCGCATATAAAAACCGAAAAGGACGACCAAAAGAAGCCCCACTCCAAGCCCGACATGCCCGAAAATGGGAATGACAAAAGAAATCGTCGTTGCGATGATCAAGGCCCAGATGGCCGAAACCTGTCCCGCGTCAACCGTGAAGGACTTATTGCCGGACCGCAGATAATAAATGATGCTGATCGCGCTCCAGCCCACGCCGATCAACATTCGATTGGCTCCCGTCATGTTGGCGACAGCATAAGGCGCATAACTTAAATCCCCGCCGGCGTTCCAGGCAAAATAAAGATCAACGGCGTACTCCGGCAAAACAGCGACTAACGCCACGAAGGCCAGGGCCAGACCTTGCGAAAAATCTTGCTCGGCCAGTTCGCTCGCCCAGGCTAAAAGCGTCGCGGCTGAAATCACCGCCAAACCGGCCAATAGAGTAGACCAAACTGGATTTTCGATGTGGTGCCCGCTGGCCAAAGCCGCCAACTTAACCGCTATTTGAGGAACGCACAACGAACTAAAAAACACAATCCGTCTCATGATTAAACCTCCAAAAATAGGAAGGTCATTCGGTTTTAGTCTCTTGTTTAAAAATCAGGGCTTGATATTTGCTGATCGCCAACTCCAAACCATGGCGCGCGACCGCCTCGATCATTTGCGCCGCCTTGTCCATCATCCCGGCCACAGCAGAGCGTTCGGCTGCTGCGAATTCTTTCAGCACAAAATCCTCCGCGTTCTGATAGCTTGGCTTCGGGCCGATTCCCAGGCGCAGACGCGCAAAATTTTGATGCCCAACCGCCGCCACCACCGATTCCATTCCTTTATGCGTTCCAGCCGAACCCTTGGCTCTTAAACGCACACTGCCCAATGGAATGTCCAGATCGTCATAAGCCACAACTAATTGAGATTCTACCGAAATCGAAAACTGTTCGATCAGACGCCGGACGGCTTGACCGGAATTGTTCATGTAGGTTTTGGGTTTGACCACCGCAACCGGTTTATCAGCGATCCACGCGCTCCAACAATCGGCTATTTTATCCAGCGAAGAGAGCTTCTGTTTTTCGGAGCGCTCGGCTGATTTTAAGACCTGATCGGCCAGCAAGAATCCCGCATTATGACGGGTCAGGTGATATTCAGGGCCAGGATTGCCCAAGGTGACAAAAAAATAATCGAAAACAGGATGGCCGATTGTTATTTTTTAGGTGTTTCCGTCTTGGCCGGCGCCGCAGGCGCCGGCTGTTTGGCCGCAGCGGGTCCCGACGGCTTTGCTGTCGCGGCGGCGGCTCCCTCCGGGGTTTCCTCTTTCTTGCCCTTGGTGATAACTTCCGGCTCCGCGGCTGTAGCCGCTGCGGGAGCGGGTTCTTCCTCTTTAGTCGGCGTGACCACGTTGATAAGAATGTGGCCGGCGTCGGTAACCAACTCCACGCCATCCGGCAAATTCAAATCTCCGGCCACCACTCCCTGGCCTATGTCCAAGTCACTCACGTCAACCGCGATAGCTTCCGGAATGTGGGTGGGCAGGCAGCGCACCTTAACCTCGCGCATAATGTGTTCCAAAATACCGCCGTGATCCTTGACGCCCACCGCGTTTCCGGTCACATGAACCGCCACCTCAATTTCCACTTTTTTATGAACGTCCACCCTAACAAAATCAACGTGGACAGGAACCTCGGTGGCTGGGTCTCGCTGAAGGCTTTTAAGCAAAACGGTTTCGGCGCCGGAATTTTTAACCGCGCTTTTTTTGGTCGAAATTTTATCAGTTTGGCCGCTTTCTTGCGTTGCAACGTCAAGCTTGAACAAAACGTTGGCGCTATGAGCGCTGCGCATCGCTTTCTCCAGTTCCAGGCGGGACACCCAAACACTCCTGGGGTCGGCCTTGGCGCCGTAAACAATAGCCGGAATGGAGCCGGCCAAACGCTTGGTTCTCAATTCTCCCCTGCTGGTGTTCGCGGGCCTGGATAAAACCTTTAAAATAGCTTCTTGAGACATGGATTGCCTTCCAGGACCCTATTTTACCACGAAAAACGGCCGCGCAACCGCCGGCCTACTGGAAGAGAGCCGAGATGGATTCGCCCCGGTGGTTTCTCGCGATCGCTTCTCCCAGCAGCCCGGCTACCGAAAGAACTCGAATTTTTTTGCAATTCTTGGCCGCGTCGGCCAATGGGATGGTGTTGGTGATGACCAATTCCTCGATCGGGGAACTTTCGATGTTGGCCACCGCCTTGCCGGAGAGAACGCCGTGGGTGGTCAAACAATAAATCTTAGCGGCTCCCAGGCGCTTAATGGCCTTGGCCACTTCGCACAAGGTGCCCGCCGTATCCACGATGTCGTCTATAACCAAAGTTGTTTTTCCCTCCACCTCGCCCACGACGTTATAAACAGTGGCCTGGTTGGGCGCTGGGCGGCGCTTATCCACAAAGGCCACGCTGACGTCAAGACGCTTGGCAAACGCGCGTGCGCGCTCCACCCCCCCCACGTCAGGGCTGACCACCACGATATCTTTTAACTTCTTTGTTTCAATGTAATCCAAAAAAACCTTAGTGGCGAACAAATGATCCAGCGGTATGTCAAAAAAACCCTGAATTTGCCCGGCGTGAAGATCAATGGTAATCACGCGATCGGCGCCGGCCGCCACGATCAAATTCGCGATCAGTTTGGCCGAAATGGGAACGCGCGGCGAAGTTTTTCGATCGGCGCGGGCGTAACCATAATAAGGAATGACGGCCGTAATCTTGGACGCCGAAGCGCGCCTTAAGGCGTCCAGGATCAAAAGAAGTTCTACCAAACTCTCGTTGACCGGGCGCGATGTCGGCTGGATGACGAAGCAATTCTTGCCGCGAACATTTTCCTCGATCTGAACGAAAATCTCGCCGTCGGCGAACCGGCTCAAGGCAAGGCGGCCCATCTCAAGACCTAGATAGCGGGTGATTTCCTGGGCCAGAACGGGATTGGCTGTTCCGGAAAAAATCAGAATGTCTTCGGAGCCCGGAAACGGCGCCTTTCGCTCGGGCAGGGGTTTAGTGGATGTCTGGGCCGAGGTCATCGGGTCAAAGCTAATTGTTTTCGTGATTTCTTCTTTTATGAATTTGAAAACTTCGCGCGATCGCCAGCGTATTGGGCGGCACGTCCCGCGTGATCGTTGAACCCGCCGCCACCAAAGCGTTTTTGCCGATGCGTATGGGCGCGATCAAATTAACATTGGAACCCACAAATGTGTCGCCTTCGATGACGGTTTTGTTCTTGCGCACGCCGTCAAAATTGCAAGTAATGGTTCCGGCGCCGATGTTGCACCGCGGCCCGATGTCGGCGTCTCCCACGTAAGCCAAGTGAGGCACCTTGGAATCTTCACCCACCGTGGACTCCTTGATTTCGGTGAAATTACCGATTTTAACCCTTTCGCCCACATGGGTTCCTGGCCTTAAATGGGCGTAAGGGCCGATGGTCACGAAATCCGCCACCGTAATCATGCGGGCGTAAGAGTAGCAAGCCCGCACGTTGGCTCCAAAAGTCGAGTCCTCTATATAAACTTCAGGGCCGATCTGACAATTTCTACCCACCACGGTCTTGCCCTTTAAAATAGTTCCGGGATAAATAATCGTGTCTTCGCCGATGCGAACGCCCGGATCAATGCAAACGCTCTGGGGAACCGGAATGGTCACGCCTTCGAGCATCAGGGTTTCGAGCGTCCAGCGCTGCAGCACGTTCTCGGCACGAGCCAAATCCACGCGCGTATTAATCCCCAAAACCTCCTCCGATGACGAGCACATCCAAGCCGCGGTCCGGTGTCCCTGATTTCTCATGATTTCAAATACGTCCGTCAGGTAATACTCCTTTTTGGCGTTTAACGGCTGGATATGAGAAAGGGCTGTGAACAAAGCGTCTTTTTCAAACGCGTAAACGCCGGAGTTGACCTCATGAATCTGAAGCTCGCGCAAGCCGGCGTCTTTTTCTTCGGCTATTTTTAAAAAATTGTTGGCGGGGCCCCGGACAACGCGGCCATAACCCGCGGGATTAGCCAGACGCGCCGAAAGGCATGTCCCTTTGGCGTGCTCTCTTAAGTGAAACGCCAGCAACTCTTCGAGCGTATCTTTGGAAAGAAGAGGCACGTCCCCCGGCAAAACCAAAACGGTTGAAACGCCGTCCAATTCTTTCTTGGCGCTTCCCAGAGCATGCGCGGTTCCCAGAGGCTTGGCCTGGCGGACCAACTCCAAATTTTTGATCTTGGCGTACTCCTCCATGATCCGGCCCCGAATTCTCTCATCTTGACCAACTATAACGGTCACCTTCTTGGGTTTCAACTGAAAAGCTGTAGCTAAAACATAGGAAAGAATGGGCCTTCCGCCCAAAGGATGAAGCACCTTGGGGATGCGGGAAACCATACGGGTTCCCTCCCCCGCGGCCAAAACAACGATTTGTATATTTTTCACTCGGTTCGGTTAAGTCCCGGCCTGTGAAACATGCTGGGGTTCCTCGGCATTGCCCTGATTGCCGTCTGCCAAATTGGATCGCATCCCTTGCGAAAGCTTTTTCACCTCGTCTTCATAAGCTCCAAACACTTTTTGTTCGAGGGCGTGGCGGAAATCATTGGTAATAGGGTGCACCACATCGCGAAACTTTCCATCCGGACCCTTGCGGCTGGGCATGCACAACAGCAGGCCTTTCTGCCCCTGAATGATTTTCATGTTATGAACCACCAGCACCTTATTGAAGGTCACGGTCACGAAGGCTTTGAGCTTGTTTTCATTACGCAAATAAACGCGCACATCGCTGATTTCCATATGGCCCCCTCAAGCAATCATTGTGTTGAAATACAAAAAATTCTTGAACCGGCAAGAAAGGCGCTCGGCCCATTTCTCGCGGGCGTTCGGATCCTGCGCTATGGCCCAAAGCGATGAACCGCTTCCGGTCAGGCCGGCGGCCGGAGCGCCCAGCGCGCGAAGGCTCTCTTTGATTTCTTTCAAAACGGGGCGACGCTTGAAAACAACGGCATCAAAGCTATTGAATCCCAAAACGCTCCTCCTTCCCGATAAGTCTTTCAAGCTTTCCAGAAGTCTAGGAAGAATCCGGCGCCTTGTCAACTCGCCGGATGGCCGCGGGTCAAAAGCCGCGTAAGCTTCGGGCGTGGAAACCCCAAAACCCGGATAAACCACCAAAACAGGGTGGCCCTGTTGTTCATTTAAACGAACGACGCGCTCGCCGCGGCCAGTTGCCCAGCCATAGGGTCCGGCGCGTCGGGGAAAATTCGCGGACGCGCCGATAAAAAAAGGGACATCGCTGCCCAGGCGGCCGGCCAGGTCAACAAGCCGTTTCGGGGAAACCTTCAAGGAAAACAACCTGGCCAGTCCCATTAACGTTGACGCCGCGTTGGAGGACCCACCCCCCAGCCCGGCTCCCAGAGGAACCCTTTTGGTTAAGGTAAAACGCACATGACGATGAGCCGCCGCGGGAAAAGCCTGACCAAAAAGTTCAAACGCCTTGAGGATCAAATTTTGATCTTTTTCACGCTCAAGGATTTGCCGGCAGAAATCCGGGTAATGGGCGGTAAAGCGCAATCGGAGTTCCGGCCGGCGCGCGCGCGGCCCCAGAAGCTCGATGGTCAACGTATCGGCCAATTTTAATCGAGCCATCAAGGTTTCCACCTCGTGAAAGCCGTCCTGGCGCCTGGGGCCGACTTTGAGATAAAGGTTGATTTTGGCCGGACAGCTTAAAGTAACGCTTCGCACGCTACTCGAAGTCGGGCCGGCGGCGCAGCTCTTTTTTGAAAGAGTGAAATTTCTTGTCGTGAAGCATTTTTTCTTTCGCTCGTTTGGAACGCTTCCTCTTTTGGCGCCGGATTTTTTCTATCCGGCTGCGCTCCTCCTGCGCTAGGCCTAAAATCTGGCGCTCAATTTTCTCAACTAACAGCCGCCTGGCCAAAAAACGATTAACGGCTTGCGAGCGGTCAATCTGGCATTTGACTTCAATCCTGGTATGGCGGTGCCTCAAATAAACGCAGGTGGCCACTTTATTGACATTTTGCCCTCCCTTGCCGCCAGACCGGATGAATCGCTCCTCGATGTCCGCTTCATAAATATTCAGACGGGCCATTTTTTCCCGAAGAGCCTGCTCTTTATCCAAACGAACGCCGAAATTCATGCCGAGCCAGCGTCAACCCGGCAGTTTCAAGGTCAAGCCGGAAGGCATGCGTTTGTAAACCGGCAGTTTCGCTTCATTTAATTTCCAGATATCGTGCCAGCGCCAAGGAGTGTTGTAAAGCTTTTTTGATATGGCCCACAACGTATCGCCCCTGTTGACCCGGTAACTTTTTTGGATCAAACCCTGATCCTTGGATTGTGGCTCAACCTTAAGAGGCTCCGGCGGCGCGGCCAAATAGGTTCGCGCCGCAGCCAGGTAACCGAAAATCTTGGGCAGAGCCTCGGAATCCGATAAGCCGCCCGCGATAAGGGGTTCCAATGTTAAGCGGGCCCGGTTGACTAAAAAAACAGCCGCCCCGTGACGGTCGCCGCCGGGGGTCTTGGATAATTTCTGCTCAACAGCCGCCAGTTCTTTTTGGGCTAGGGCCGTCATGCCGGGGTCAGGCGGGACCGCAACTGATTTCGTGGAATCGCCGGCCAGCTTAAGCGCCAAATTTTTTAACTGCTCCTGGCTTATCCTGCTTTCCTCTAAAGCCATCTGGGAAAGATAGGCCATGTATCCGAGCACGATAAAAAAAAAGAAAAAAATAACGAAAGCCAGCCGCGACATAACCACTGAAAAGATTATGATAAAACTAAACAAAATATGGTAGTCTGATGCCGATAAAATAACCATGTGCGGCAGATGCGGGATCGATAAAAAAACTCTTGAACGATTCGCCCCCTTCGCTTTCCTGCCTCTGCGGCTGGCGATCGGCGCCATCTTTTTCGCTCATGGAGCTCAAAAACTGTTCGGATGGTTCGGCGGGTCGGGCTTGACCCAAACCATCGCCAATTTTCGGGAATACCTGGGGATACCCGCCTTTTGGACGGTTATCGCGGTTTTAACGGAATTTTTGGGAGGCATCCTGGTGGCGCTGGGCGCGGCCACGCGGCCGGCGGCCTTGGGCCTGGCGATGGTGATGCTGGTTGCGATTTTCAAGGTTCATCTGCTCAACGGATTTTTCATGAATTGGTTCGGCATTCCCGGACAAGGTCACGGCATTGAATATAACTTGGCCTTGTTGGCGGGTTGCGTAACCCTGATTTTAGGCGGCGCGGGCTGCCTTTCTTTGGATCACCGCTTCTGCGAACACTCCCATTCGGAAAGAAACTGACCGGCTGAAATCCCATATTGCGCGAACCGGAACAATCAGGGTACAATTCCGGTGATGACTAAGCAGGGGTACCCGCGAAGCGGGTCTGCGCAGAAATGGTTGGAGCGCGGTTAGCGTAAACCATGTCAAAAAAGGAAACCAAGGAACCGGCTGAAATCCGCATTAACGGCAAAATGGCCAAGGTCCCCGTGGTCGTCGGAACCGAGGGCGAGGTGGGCTTAGACATCCGGCGGTTGCGCGACGAACTTGGCGCCATTGCGCTGGATCCTTCCTTTTCCAACACAGGAGCCTGTCGAAGCGCTATCACCTATATCGACGGCGAAAAAGGAATTCTTCGGTACCGGGGCATTCCCATCGAGGAGCTGGCTGAAAAATCCACTTTTCTTGAAGTCGCCTATCTTTTAATCTATGGCAAGCTTCCCGATAAAACGGGGATCGAAACGTTTAAAACTCTTATCACCCGGCATACCATGGTTCACGAGGACATGAAAAATTTCTTCGCGAATTACCCCTTAACCGCGCACCCAATGGCCATCATTTCCTCGATGGCTTGCTCTCTTTCCAGCTACTATCCGGAATCGCTCGTTGCCAAAGGCCAGGAAGATTTGGATTTAACCATCGCGCGCCTGATCGCCAAACTGCCCACGATCGCGGCTTACTCCTACAAAAAAACGATCGGGCATCCCATGATTTACCCCAAAAACAACTTAAGCTACGCCGCCAATTTTATTCACATGATGTTTTCGGTTCCGGCCGAAGAATACGCGCTGGACCCGGACGTCGAACGCGCGCTCGACATTCTTTTAATCCTTCATGCGGATCACGAACAGAACTGCTCCACCTCAACCGTCAGAATGGTCGGGTCTTCCCAGGCCAACCTCTTCGCCTCAATCGCCGCCGGAATCTGCGCGCTGTGGGGCCGTCTGCACGGCGGGGCCAACGCCGAGGTAATGGAGATGTTGGAGGCCATACGCAAGGCGGGCGGCGACGTTAAAAAATATATCGCCCAGGTCAAAGACGGAAAAAGCGGCATTCGGTTGATGGGATTTGGGCACCGCGTTTACAAAAACTACGACCCTAGGGCCAATATCATCAAGGCTATGTGCCACAAACTCCTTAAAAAATTAACGGTTGACGATGACCTCTTAAAAATCGCGATGGAACTCGAAGACGCGGCTATCAAAGATTCCTATTTCATCCAACGCAAGCTCTACCCCAACGTGGATTTCTACAGCGGCCTGATTTACCGCGCCATTGGAATTCCAACCAATATGTTTACCGTCATGTTCGCATTGGGTAGGCTCCCCGGCTGGATCGCCCACTGGAAAGAGATGCGCGAAGACCCGGAGCTGAAAATCGGCCGACCTCGCCAGATTTACACCGGCCCCAAGCTGACGCATTACACTCCCATTGAAAAACGGTAACCCCTCATTGCCCAAGCACAAGCTCGCGGTCTTGGCTTCAGGCAACGGCACCAACTTCGAGCGGCTGGCGCAAGCGTGTCAGAAGAGCGAAATCCCAGAGAGTCAAATCGTTTGTTTGATCGCGGATCGCGCCTGCGGCGCCACCAGCCGCGCCCGGCGGCTTGGCATCGCTTCTTTTGTCCTGGAACCAAAAAAATTTCCCGATATGGAGTCCTGGAGCAAGGCTCTGCTGGATTCGCTTAAAAAACAAGATGCCGGTCTCATTTTGCTGGCTGGATTCTTAAGAAAAATTCCTCCCGCGCTCATCAAAGCCTATCCCGCCAAAATTCTTAATATTCACCCCGCTCTTCTTCCCAAATATGGGGGCCAAGGCATGTACGGCCGCAGGGTGCATGAAGCGGTTTTAGCCAGCAAAGAGATCGAGACCGGGGTCACCATTCATGTGGTGGATGAAGAGTACGATCACGGACCTGTCATCTGGCAGGAAAAAATTCCGGTCTTGCCCACCGACACCCCTGAAACCCTTCAGTTTCGCATCCATGAAATTGAACACCGCGCCTATCCCAAAGCCGTCGCGTTTTATTTGAAACACATCAGCCAAAAGCGCGCCCCCTTGCGCTAAAACAAAACCCTTGACATCTCACTGCCTCCACCCTATGCTTAAAACAGATCGCACTGGAGGTGCTTTGATGGCTAAAATGCTTTTTGCTATTTTGATCGCTCTCTCGGCCGCCGCCGGTTTCGCCGCGCCCAATCCCAAAGTTCAGGAGCTCATCTCTTTGTTTAATAAAAATGGCGTGCTGAAAACTCGCGCTGGGATCGGTGCGCTGGAAGCCTACGGGGCATTCGGCCCCCTGCAGGACATTACCGTTGAATACCACCTGGCCAAAACAGATATGCCCAACTGTGCCATTGCGGTCACAATATGGAAAAACAGAAGAGGAATAAAAACGCCGTACCAAAAAAGCTGCTTTGCCGCTATTTATGAAATTGAAAAGTCCGGTTTCAAAGCCATCCACATTACTGATCTAGATGACCCGCGCAACAAAAAAGAGGTATTGATCTATCTGCCACTATTGCCGTCAAACTTGGACAATCTTGATAATGAAAAAATCATCAAGTCAACAGAAAAGGCTCTACTCGCCGAAAATGATATTCGAGAGGCTCTCTCACAAATTGCAGCACAGGGACAAAAAAAACGAGCAGAAGAGAAACGGCAACAAAGACTAAAGGCAGCCGAGCCCTTGCGCCAGGAACTCAAACGGCTGCAGCAAGGCGCGGGGGAAAAAGCCCAGCCTTAATCCCGATCTGGGTCAAGCAGAGGGTCTGGACCCCGGCCTTCGCGGGGGTGACGACGGGGAATTTAAAAAAATCCCTAATGTCCAGTTTCCCCAGCCCTCTTGCATTTTATGATTTTTCCTGATATTATCTTATAATATGTAATATAAATTAGAGGATATTATGGATTATAAATACACTTATGAATACGGCGGCTCCAAGAAAGCCAAGGTAACTCTTACGGTGGCGGCCGGGGTTCTTAAAAATCTGGACAAAATAGCGGCCGACATCAAAATCCGCTCGCGCAGTGAACTGGTTGAAAACATCTTGAGCCAATGGCTCGATCTTCAGGCCAAAAAAAATCTGGTCCGCGATACGCGGGCCTACTACCAATCACTGCCGCCACAAGAAAAACAGGAAAATGAAAAGTGGTCTAAAAACGCCGCTCGCGCCGCGCGCAACCTTTGGGAGGAGCCTTAAGTCTTGTGGATTTCCCCCATCGCGGAGAAATTTATCTGGTTCGCTTTGCGAATCAACCTTCCGACGATAAAAATAGACCGGCCTTGATCGTTTCCATGGACGTCAGAAACCAGTTTGCCAATGATGTCCTTGTGGTGCCCATTACCACCGCCAACCGTCCAGCGCCAACGCATGTGCGGCTGTCCAGAGGGGAAGGGGGTTTAAAAGAAGACTCGACAGCAAAATGCGAACAAGTAACGACGCTGCCTAAATCCTTCTTAATTCGCGGACCCTTCGCCGGTTTAATCAGTCAAAGCAAAATGCTGGAGATAGAAAAAGCGATCCAGCGATCCATCGGCATCCCCGCCTAAACTCACATGAACTGCCCGCTTAATAGATAAAGTGAAGTAATTGATAATATAAGAACATTAATAACTTAAGCTTAAAAACGTTTCTTTTTTCATTTGTCCTCTGCCATTTGCCTTCGACCACGCATCCGTCCGTCTATTGGCTCGATTCCTCCTCTAAAACCGCCTGCGTCGTTCTCGATCAACGCAACCTGGCGGTGGATGCCCGGACCAACCCAGCAGTCAAAGAGCTGTGGATTTATGTTTATTTGCCGCAGGAAACAAGGGCAAGGGATGCAAAGGGCCTGGATCCCGCCCTGCGGCGGGATGACGAAAAAATAAATCAAATGCCGTTGGTTTTGGTTTTGCCAATTTTAGGCGGCCAAAATCTCTGGATCGAGGAGCAGTTCGCCAAAACGCTCAATCAATACGGCATCGCGGCCGCCATTGTGCCCTTCCCGCAGCAATTTGAACGGCGTTATTTTCTGGAGTTACCCAGCGGAATGTTGTTTCTGGAACGCGATCCTGAAAAGCTGGCTCTCAATTTTGAACAGGCTTTAATTGATCTTTCAACATTCGCGGACTGGATCGAGCGCGGCGGCGCGGAAAAACTTCAAAAAGGATGGCGGCCCAAATTCGGCATCTGGGGCACCAGCCTTGGCGGCATTTTAGGTTCGGTGGCCATGTCCCGCGATTCCCGGTTTAAAGCGGGCGCTTTTCTTCTGGCCGGAGCCGACCCCGCCACGATTCTCATGGAAGGCAGGGAAACCAAAAAAATCGCTTCAAAAATAAAAATCGGCCGCAAGCGAATTGACGGCTTTTTAAAAGAATTCGACCTTGACCGGATCGCGCGCGATCAATCGCCCGAAAAACTCTGGGCTGGCCGGCCGGTTTTCCTGGTTGAAGGCGTCTGGGACCCGGTCATCCCCAAGGGTTCCCGCCGCAAACTGCGCCGCGCTATCCCTCATGCCAGAGTTTTAAAACTGCCCAGCGGCCATTACACCGCCATCCTGCATATGTTCTGGGTTAAAGGCAAGGTGGCCAGGTTCTTTGAACAAAACCTAAAATAGACAAGGTGAGGCGAGAGGCGAGAGGCGAGAGGCGTCCTTTAAAGAAATTTTTATATTTTCTTCTTTCCTTTTTCGTCGCCTCGCTCCTCTCTCCTCGCTCCTCTCTTGCCCTTGAAGACGAAGACATCATCGCCGGCGGCCACATCGGGGGATTGGGAGGTTCTTACGCCGCTTTAGCGGACGGCCACCAAAGCCTGCATATCAACCCGGCTGGCTTGGCCCGCGTTCAGGTTCCCGGCATTTATTCCGGATTCGGACATTACTACAGCCTGCCTCTTTCCAACTACCATTTCGGCTACGCCCGGCCCCTTGACGGCGGGGTGACCGCGGCCGGGGGATGGGAAGGCACTCGGCTCAAAAATAAACACCTGGACCGGTTCAACCTCTCCTGGTCGCGCCAGACGCTAGGTTTCCCCGGTCTCATTACCCAAGATCACCGATTTTTTCTGGGCGCCACCTTCCGGGCTTTAAGCTTAAGAAAACGAACAAATCCTTCAGCCAAATTCGACGGCAAAGCCGGCGCCGGTCTCGACGCGGGCGGCCTATTGATCGTTCCGGAATATAAAACGCAGATCGGGGCCAGCTTGACGGGCCTTGATTCAGCGAACCTCGATTTAAAAGGCCCCTTTCTCAACCTGGGTGTTATGAAAAAATTCGGAATCCTTTCTTTGATGGTGGACTGGCGGACCCGTTCTGGATTTTCCACCTTTTTTCCAGCCGCTGAAATCGAGCTATACCAAGGACTGGTCCAAATCCGCGGCGGGCGCGGCGCGCGGCTGGGTGAGCTCAAAACCGTGGCTTTGGGTATGGGATTTAATATCCTGCCCCTCATTGTTGACTTCGGCTTACATCTACCTCATGAAGGGCTGCACCGCAGGGAAGGAGCGGTTTTAGTCAGCATCGGCTACACGTTCGGGGGTAAGCGTTATTACGAAATGATCGTGGGGCGCGCCGCGACCGAAGCCCAAAACTTAACGCGAGACATCACGGGCTTGGAAGAACAAAAACGCAAGACTCAAAAAGACCTGGGCGATGCCGAGATTAACCTTAAGGTCCTGCGCCAAGAAATACGCGTCATGGAGCAACGCCGCCGCGAAGATGTGGCGGCCGAAGAACTGCGTAAGGCCGAGGCCGGGCGGCCCAAGAGCGAAAAAACTGATGATCCTGACTCCAGGAAGCCCCCCAAGCCGCAATGGCCCAAACATCACCGGGTTGAAGCGGGCGACACGTTGCGAAAAATAGCGATCCAGTATTACGGCGATCCGGAATTGTGGGAATTGATTTATAAAACCAATTCCGAAAAAATCGCGCGCGGCCTGCCCACAGTGGGAGAAGTGCTGACGATACCAAAACCATAATAATGCAAGGATACGGGATACAGGATACGGGATACAGGAAAATAAAAGGAATTTTACCTCTTCTATTTTACCTGTCTACTGTCTACTGTCTACTGTCTACTTCGCTAATTAGCTGTACTAAAAAACAAGCCGCCGCCGCGCGCCTGCCGGATATCCCCCCGCGCGCTTTAAGCGAGCCCTCCAGCCTGGCTTATGACAGCCAAAATTTTTATGTGGCCGATTGGACCGGCAACGCTGTTCTAAAAATCGATCCCAACGGCCAAACGGACCTTTTAAAACTTGGCCGAGCGCGACCTATCCAGGTCGTGGCTATAGCTAAAGAAAAACTGATCATTGAAACCAACGACGGCAAACTACATCTCTGGCAACCCGGCACCAACCCCAAAGCGCTCGCTCATCAATTTGAAAGAAAACCGGGAAGTTCCATGTGTTGGGACGGAATCTATCTTTGGCTTACCAATGAGGGTAAAATTTTCCCATCCTTTCTTTTGGGCGGCGCCGAACTTATTGAAATGCCCGAGCGTTCCAGGCGCTCCGTTGCCTTCCTTGATCAAACCGCAGGCGCCGCCGTCGCCTTGTCTTGCGGTCAAGGGAAATTCCAGGCTTTAATCAAGGAAGAAAATGATTACGCTATTATCAATAATATCCTAGAACCAAAAGCCATGACCAAAACTCCTTGGTCCAACCAAACTTTCCGGCCGGTTGCCATGGCGCGCTTGGGCGATGGACGCATGGCCGTTCTGGCGCAGTCCGAACAAAAAACAGGAATGTTTAAGCTTTTCGAACTTCCTTTATGAAATCGGTTGTGAACGATCCCATCCTGCCCGTGCGCGTGCGCTGTCTCTACCCTTTCGATCTCGGCATGGAGCTTGATTTAAAAGAAATCCGCTACAGCAAAGAGGTTACGCGCCAGCATCCGGGTGAAATCCTCTTCAAAGGAAAAAGCCTGGGGGAAAGCGAGCTCCTGGGCTACATCTATCCCTTTGGGATCGGGATGCTGGAGCTGTCCTTCAACCTTAATGATAATTTAGAGCGCGCCTCCGAACTCGCCATCGCTTCCGATAGAATTCACGTGGGCCGCTATGCCTTAACTGTTTTTTTTCAAAGCCAAGTCAATTTGGCCCTGGCCCGAGCGCGCCTTTACGCTCGAAGCGCCAACGCCCAGCGCGTGGAATCCGACGGAGAGGTCTTTAATTTATTCACCGTCGCCTGGCAAGACGATTTGGGCGCTGATGCTTATTTAAAAAAATACCGCAAAACCCTTTTCGGCATGGTGACTGGGGACCCCTCCTACGCGCGGCTGTCTGATTACGCCCTGCAAAGAGAGGCGCTTAAAAATATCGGTTACTACGACGAAGAAATCATCTTGATTAACCGTTTCGGCGCATTTATCCACTCCCAAGAAGAGGAAACCCTGCGCGAGCTAGTTTCGCTTTCCTTGGCCCAGTATTTCAACGTCCGGGCGGCCGGCGTTCTTCTTGAGAAATCGCTTTTGACCGTGCAAAGGGTTCTGGAAAATCAGCCGCACTATTACCGCTTCTGGAAAATGCCTGCCGCCTACCAGCTTGTTTCGCGCGAACAGCGCACGTTCGCCAAGGCCAAGGCGGCTTTAGTGGAGAGCTTAAACGCGGTTCATGTCCAATCCTCGCACATTGAGTCCGATTGGCACTTAAAAAGCGTGCATAAAGAAATCTTAACAGCTTTCGACACGGGGGACCTTTCCAAAATAACCATGCGGCGCATGGAAACGATCGACTCTATTTACGCCCACCTGGGCGAGCATCTCTCCACCATGTTCTTTATATTTCTTGATTTCGTTTTTCTAGCCTGGCTGTTCGTTGATTTAGCCGGCTGGGTGTCTTTGATCGTGGTGACCGCGCTCAAATAAACCCGCGCTGCTTAAAAGATTGAGACTTAAAAAAAGAGGAACCGTTAAAACCAGCATTAAGGAAACAGCCAGAGCGCTGGCGGTCCCAAATAAACCATCCGCGATGTTTCTGGTCATCACCAAAGAAAGCGGGTAAAAACGAGGCGGCGCGATCAAAATCGAGATCGCCACGTCCTGAAGAGCCGAAATAAAAATCAAAGCGGCTCCCGATGCCATGGCTCCTCTTAAGAAAGGAAAGGTGGCCCAGCGAAACGCGAACAGCGCGGACGCGCCCGAGGCCGAAGCGCGATCGTTCCAATCACTGCCCAACGCGTCCCATGACGCGCCCATAATATTCAAAGCGTAATTCATGCGCGTGGCCGCGAGCGCCGCGATCAGCAGCGCCGGGGTAAAATGTAGAAAGAGCGGCGGCCGATTAAATACGCTGACGAGCCCAATGGCATAAATGGTGGAAGGAATCGCAAAGGCGGCTTGGGCCCAAAAAAGAACCCAGCGCTTGGCGGGCCCCGCCCGCCGGGAGTCCACGGGCGCAATGGCCAAGGCCGCCAAAAGGCAAAATCCGGTCACTGCGGCGCCTAAGGTCAAACTAACCGTCAAACCCTTAAACAAATCATCGGCCACCTCCTGATAGTGAGCGAAAGAAAAACCGGTATTGCTTAAGCCGCCGACGGAAAACCCGATGATTGTGAGCATGCAGAAAAACGGCAGGGCCATCATTAAAGCGGTGTAAGCGCGTAAGAGCCATGTCCCCCGGCGGCTCCCGGCCTCCAGATTTCCGGGATCGCCCGCATCAATTTGGGCGTACGCCCGACCCGAAAGAGTTCGTTCGATCAACATAAAAAAACCACAAATCACCAAGATTTCCATGGACAGCGCCGCGGCACCCGGCCACCAGTTCGATCCCGCCAAATCTCTCCAGGCCTCTAAAACCAAAAGCCGGAATCGCGTCGAAGTCAACAGCATCGGGCTGACAAAGTCCGAAGCGCTTCGAATGGCGACCAGCAGCCAACCCGCTAAAATTCCGCGCAGATTTAGAGGCAGCCAAATATGCCTTAAATAAAAACTCCAAGGCGCTCCCATCGTCCGAGACACCGCTGTCCAACCGGAACTGTAAAGCGCCAATGAGGGCGCTTGGGCCAAGATCGCCAGCGGCAAAAAAGCCACCGTCTGCGTTATCACCAGTCCGGTCACCGAAAAGGGATCAACGGGAGAAAACCCTAAAAATCTTTCGCAAAGGCCCTGTTTGCCGAAAATCAAAATAATCGAAAACGCGAAAAGATAGCTATGAAGCGCCAGCGGCATCAGCACAACGGTGCCGACCGGGCTTCGAGAGGACAAAAGCCGGCGGGCGAAACCCAGGCTCAAGGGAAGAGCTAAAACGCAACAGAGGGTCGCCACCAAAAAAGAGAGCCAAAGCGTGTTGACCGCGGCCCGGCGGTAGCGGCGGATTTGCCCTAAATCGCGAAGGGCCCGAAAGGACCCTTTTTCGGCGGCCTCCTCAACCAAGCTCGTCAGATCGAGCCGGGCGACGTGATCTAAAATTGGCGGCGGCTTCGGCATGAAAACGGTTAACGCCAGGTTCGTCATGGGCGCCGCGACAAAAAGAAGAAAAAACAGACAAAGAACTCCCCGGACTAGCGACCGGGTCATTGGTTAGGCAAAATCCGCAAAACCTGCGGATTGACAATGTTGTTGGCGTTAAAAAATTGACCCGCCCACTCGGTAGCGGGGCGCCGGAGAAGCTCGCCGGGAACGCCGGTTTGAACCAGGACGCCCTTATTAAAAAGCGCAATCTTTTGAGCCAAGACAACCGCCTCCTCCTGGTCGTGAGTAACGTAGATAAAAGTAATTCCCAGCTCTCGATGAATTCGTTTCAATTCCTCGCGAAGCTGAATTTTAAGCTGGCGGTCAAGATTGGCCAAGGGCTCATCCATCAATAAGACCGTGGGCTTGGTCACCAAGGATCGCGCCAACGCCACGCGCTGGGCCTCACCGCCGGAAAGGGAACCGACCGCGCGCAGTCCATAGCCTTCCAGACGCGTTAATTTTAAAGCGGCGTAAACCTGGCGCGACTCCTCCTGATCCAGGCTTTGCGAGGGTTTGATCCAAAGCCGGCGCAATTTTTGCGCCACGGAGCGCTCCCGGCGGTAGCGCTTGGCCGCCAGCGGAAAAGCGACGTTATCGAATACGGTTAAATGAGGCAAAAGAGCGTAATTTTGAAAAACCAAGCTGAAATCACGGTCCTGCGGCGCCGCTTTCGTTATGTCGTTATTGCGCCAAAAAACTTTTCCTTCTTGCGGAGCGATCAGGCCGGCGATGATTTTAAGAAGCGTGGTTTTGCCGCAGCCCGATGGGCCTAAAACCGCCAAAAATTCCCCCTCTTGGACCGAAAGCGTCACGCGGCTGGCCGCCGCGAATCCGTCGTAGCGGTAGGAAACGTTTTTTAATTCTAAAGACACGCCAAATTAACCTTGCCTCTTAATTGAAAACATCTCGCGGGGAAGCTCGAATTGTTCGATTGTTTTACGATTGGGTCCGTTCCTTCTAAGAAAAACAATGCGCTCCTCGTCAACGAAAACGGGCGCCCAGCGGGGATCGCGAATCCTTTGAATCAAAAAATTCTGCCCCCAGGGCGTCAGATCGTGCCGGTAAAAAAATATAGCGTTGAAATTATAGCGCGCATCCGCCTGGTTCCACGCCTCGTCATGTTCCTGCATGGGAACATAGACATCCTTAAAAAAAGACCCGGGGTAAGCCTCCGGCCTATTGTCCACAAAAACGCGCCGGCCGGGATAAAGATAATAAATCAGGTAGCCGCCGATGTCGTAATTATTAAAAACCGGCCCTTGGATATTCTCCCGCACAAAAAACCCGGCCGCGTTTTGGGTCCCGGGTTGCAGACCAAGCCCTTTTTTGGCGAAACGAAACGGCTCGGGATTAAACCGGCTCATGGTTAATAAAAAAATTCCGGCCAAAAAACAGGCCGGGGCCAGGCGATTAAACCGCCAGGATTCGCCCCATCGGCTTTTATCCTGGCCGGCTCTCGGAAAAAATAACCCAAAATTAGCGGCCATCAACGGAAGGCTCAAGTGCCCAAATAGCGCCAAATTGCGAACGGCGGTCCAGGCCAGTAACCCGGCCGCCAAACTCAAAATAATCCGGCCGGCGGCCAATCTCTTGGTCTTGACAAACCAAATAACCCAGCTAACCGCCAGAATTCCCAAGGCTATTTTAAAGTTGGCGATGGGAGAATAGTTGATATTAAGGCGTTCCAAAAAAGAGACGGATTGGTTTTCAAACAAACGGTATTCATAGCTCCGAAAAATTAACAAAGGATAAAGGACCCCCCTGGGGCCGGCCGGGTTGATCATGGCGGCCGCGGCGCACAAAAATATGGCCTGGCCGAGATGTTTGACATCCTGGCGCCAGTTGCCCTGCCGGCCAACCAGGCGGTCCAATAAAAAAAGTCCGATCAGGCAAGGTCCGAAGAAAAAATAGATGTGGGTATTAACCCAAGCCGCCTGGACCACCGGCAAAACCCAACGCCAGCGCCGAAAATTCCGCAAATCCCACAAAACCCAGAGAAAAAAAGCGATAAAAAGGCAGCTTAAAACCTCCGGCCTGATCTCACTGCGGCTGCCTAACAGGGGCAAGGTGACCATAGACAAAACCGCCGCCGCCTCAAAACATGATGAGCGCGCGGCCAGATCAAAAACCAATAAAAAAGCGGCCAAACTGGCCGCCATAAAAAAAAGGGACAACCCGCCGAATCCGGCCGCTTGCCGAACTAAATAAAAAATTGCGCCGGCTCCCCAATGATGATTGACGACGGGGTGATCGGGATGCGTGTAAGAATAAAAATTTGTTTGAGGAATGATCCCTTCGTTGAAAAAAATCTCGCCGTTTTTAAGATGGCGGCCCAAATCCGCCGTGGTCAGCTCAATTTTCTGGTTGGTCACATAGCCGGCCAAAGCCAGCAGGAAGCCCAAAATGAAAATCCTGGCCGATCTTGCCGCGCTCACCGGGCGGATTTTTCAAAATCCAAAATTTTTTCCCGGTAATGGTCGGACAGCGGGACCGGTTTTCCTTTGCGGTAATCGTAAGAAACCTGGACCGTCTTGGCCGAGGCTATTGTTCGGCCGGTTTTCTTGTCCCAAATCTCGCACAAAAAATCGAAAGAAGCCCCCCGCATTTCGGCGCATCTCATGCCAATGACCAATTCATCCTCAATTTTGGCCGGAGAACGGTAATCAATTTCGACCCGGGCCAAAATAAAAGGGAAATCCAGGTGATTCATGGCGCCAAAAAGCTTCCTCCAATACTCCACGCGTCCCAGCTCCAGGTAGCTCAAATAAACCGCGTTATTGATATGCCCCATCGCATCGGTATCCCGGAACCGCGGTTGAATGGGGAATACCGCCTTAAAATCTCTATCCACTATTCCTCAACGTGATTCTGCCAATAAACACGGGCGCGGTCAAAGCTGGCGGCCATCCAGTCAAAATCCATCTCCAGCGCGTCTTTAATCAAAATTTGGCCGGCCAAACACCGGGAATTAAAATCCTTCGACCCTCCGGCCGCCTCAAGATAAGGATGGTCCGCGGGAAGACAGGCGCGGCCCTTCGCATCGCGAATCCAAAAAGTCGTGGAAAGGATGTCTTGAGCTGCGGGGCTTAAAACAAAATCAATAAACAGCTTAGCCTCTTGGGGGTGCGGCGACTGGGCCACCAGAGCCAAGGGGTCCGATAAAATCGGGCTCTCTTGCGGAAGATAAAAAGAAAGATCGGAGGCGCCTTCCTTCACTTTTTTGCGGTAATAAAGAAATTGGTTGTCCAAATGAACGCCAAGGCGCACCAACCCCTTGGAAACTGAGAAGGCGGGAGGACCCTCTTCCGCGTATTTCTTAAGGTTGCGATAAAAACCCCGGAGATTATCCCAACCCTCCTCTTCCGGCCGGCCTTGGCCGACATACCGCCACAAAGACGCCACCAAAAATAGCGTCGCGGTGCCGCTGACCGAAGGGTCCCAAATGGTCAATTCCCCTTTCCATTTCGGTTGGGCCAGGTCCGGCCAAGCGTTTGGCAGTTCGTCCCAAGGCGTGCGGGTCTTGTCGTAAGCCAATCCCAAAGCCGCGAATCCGAAACCCGTCCAGTACCAATCCTCATCGCGAAGCTTAAGCTTTCCGCCCTGAACCGGAAGGTTTTCAAAATTTTTAGGAATATAGGGGGCAAAAAGCCCCTCACGCTTGCCGATCACGCCCGGCACCGTGCCGCTGGCTCCCATAAAAACATCCGCGATCGGATGATTCTGCTCGGCGCGAAGCCGCGTCAACAGCCACGAGGTTCCTTCCAGAACCTCCTCCACCTCGATACCATAGAGTTCCTCGAAACGTTTGGTGAGTTCCAGGGTCAAACTTTCGGGAGTGTCGGTGTATAAGACGAGTTTACGCTTGCTCTGACGAGAAGAACAGCTGCTTGCTGAAAAGGCGACAAAGGCGACAAAGGCGACAAAGGGAAAGGTAAATGCTTTTTTATTTCCGGCCTTAGTCACCTTAGTCGCTTTAGTAGCCTTAGTCGCCTTTCTTTAGGGTCAACTTTGACGGGTCAATCAATTCCAAAACGACCTGTCTTAACTTTTTAAGGATAGCCAGCCGGTTTTTTTTCAAATCTTCTTTGTCCGCCATCACCATGACATCGTCAAAAAAACGAGCCAACGGCTTGGAAATGCCCGCCAATTTGCCAAAAGCTTCCCGGAACCTGTTTTCTTTCAAATGGGAACCAATCTCTTCGGACATCTGGGTCAAAGCTTGATAAAGCTCCGTTTCAGCCGGAACCTCGAAGAGTTCCGTCCTGATTTCGCCGTTGACCGCAAGGCCGTTTTGCTCGGCTTGGCGCAAAATATTAGAAGCGCGCTTGAAGGCATTGGACATGGTTTCCAACTGCTCGATTTCTCCACTCTGCAGTTGGTTTAAAGCTTCGGCCGCGGCCGCGATTTCAGACACGGGCAGATCTTTAAACCGAGAAGCGGACAAAAGGGCTTCGACGCGGTCGTTGCTGAATCCGGCTGTTTCCAATTTCCTGACAACCCGGCCGCGCAGGTACTCCAATAGCTCCTCACGGCTATTCTTAAGGTTACGGGAAATCAAACTCTGAAAACAGGCATCCAAAAACTCGCGCGCGTTCAAAGAAGGAAAATTATTGCGCTGCCAAAAAATATCAATTACGCTATCAGCAAGTTTTTTTAACCCCAAAGGATCTTCCTTGGCTCCCGGTTTATTGCCCAAGGCAAAATGGGCCAGAAGAGTATCTAGGCGGTCAAGAACGGCCAGGATAAGTCCTAATTTTTTTGCTTTAAAGAACCCTTTAAAAGCGAAGGCTCCATCAATAAATTCAGCCACTTCTTTGGACGCAACATCTTGCATGGCGTAGTAATAACCCGCTTTTCCGGCCAAATCTGGATACTCCCCAACTAGGGTGGTGGTCAAATCCGCTTTATAAAGACTAATAGCTAAACCAAGCTTCCTACTCTCATCTTCATTTAACCCCAAAAGAGGCGCCGACCTTTGCGCCGATTCCGCTACCCTGCGAACCTTGTCGGCTACGCTTCCCAGTCCTTTTGACCACACAATCCCTTCTAGTTTCTTGGTCCGGCTCGGATCGGAAAGTGGAATTTTAAGATCTTGTTCCCAGAAAAATTTGGCATCGAAAAGGCGGGCTTCTACTAGTCGTTCGTAGCCGTTTTTTATGTTTTTAATGGCTGATTTATTAGCAGGTTTTTCAATCACCGCCAAAAATTTGTTAGCTAATTTTTCCTGTCTTTCATCCAACGCCACGCCAAAAATTTTAGATTTCTCGAGAATGGTCACAATAATCTCTGGCGGCAATGTAAGATATTCTGTTCTAAAATTTCCTTTCAAAACACCAGGAATTTCTATTAAATCGGCCGATTCTTCCACAAGTTTTTTAGTGGCGGCCAGTTTTCCTTGCCCCGCTCGACTGATCAAAAGTTTCTCCAAAAAAGCGCGCCGATTACTCTCCTGCAAAAGGAGCCCTCGCCTCTCCATCTCCTTCTCGTAATGACCGGCGCTCTCGATCTCAATTTTTTGGCCAGCCAAGAACACCAGGTTTCCACCCCCAACACCCTGCATTGACCATCTCAAAACGGTTTTATCCCAAAGCACTGTCAATCCTCTTATGGGACGGACAAAACGGCGTACCTCATTTTTTTTGTCATTCCATCGCATCGTCTTGGAAAAATGGATGGAAGAAATCAAGAATGGGATCTGTTCTTCCAATATTTTCTTAACCTCGACAGAAGGTTTCGTAACCATGGCGACCGCATAATTTCCCTTGGGTGTGGCCTCCAATATTAAATCCTCGGGCAGAATTCCCTTAGAAGCCGCAAAACCTGTTACTTGCGGCCAGTAGTTGCCCTTAACGTCTTTTAGCGATTCAACGCGTGGGCCTAAAAATTTCTGTTTTTCTGGATTAGTTTTCTCTGGCAATCCCCACAATCCAATAGCTATGCGCCGGCAAGTCACCCATGCCTCGCTACGAGAAGCTGGTATCTTATCCATCTCAAGGAAATTTTTTAGTGCATTTGTTAGCTGCTCCCGCGTTCTTGGCAGGAATCGGGCCGGAATATCCTCCACTTGGAGTTCTAAAAAAAAAGAAAATACTTTTTGTTTTTTCATCTTCTGCTGCCAACTTCTTTGTCTTGCAAGAGACCCAGGCTTTTTAAATAAGCAGCGGCCACGCCCTTGGCTCCTTGGCGCGTGCGGCCGATCAAACGGTTTCGTTCATCGACCGTAATCGCTCCCCTGGCATCAAGGTTATTGAAAATCTCGGAACATTTCATCACATGCTCGTAAGCGGGCAAAATTAAACCCGCTTGGGCCAGATCTTCGGCTTGTTTGGAATAGTTCTCGAAAAGTTCAAATCCGTGTTCGGCTTTGTAATGCTCGAAGTGGAATTTGGAAAACTCCTTCTCAAATTGAAGATGAAAAATATCTCCGTATTTCACGTCATGATCCCAAACAATGTCATAGGCGGACTTAACGTTTTGAAGATACATTGCGATGCGCTCCAGGCCATAAGTAATCTCGACGGGGATCAATTTCAGGTCAAAGCCCGCAAAGCTTTGGAAATAGGTGAACTGCGTTATCTCTAAACCATCCAGCCAAACTTCCCAGCCGACTCCGGTGGCGCCCAGCGTCGGCGACTCCCAGTCATCTTCAAGGTAACGCAACTCATGCTCTTCGGGCTTAATCCCCAAGGCTTCCAGGGAATCTTGGTAGAGCTGGCGTATGTCTTGCGGAGCCGGCTTAAGGAATACCTGATACTGATAATACCGGCCCAGGCGGTTGGGCGAATCGCCATAACGGGCGTCGCCCGGTCTGCGGCAGGGTTCCAGATAAGCCGAGCCATGAGGCTTGTCGTCTAAAGACCAGAAGAACGTGTAGGGCGAAAAAGTGGCGGCCCCTTTGGGCTGATCCCAGGGGAAAACAAGCAACGCGCCGCGGCGGCGCCAAAATTCATCTAAACCTTTAACGACCTGAAGGAATGTGGGCGCTTTCATCTCGTAGTTCCTTTCTTTCCAGCAACGAAGTGGTGTAGAGACCCAAAATCTGCTCTATCGCGCGCCTGGACTCCTCGTCCAACGGCGGAATCGATCCCTCCTCGAAAACTCTGCAGAACTCCCTGATCTTAGCATCTAAAAACCGTCTTGCCGTCTCGGAATCAGAAAATTTCCAACCGGAAAGCTCCAAAATTTTAAGGCGGATTTTTAAAAAAAGAGCCGGACGCAGGGATTCTTCGGTGAATACCCCCCGCTTGAGCGTCTGCAAGATAAGCTGCAATTTTTCCCGGGACCGAAAGTCAAAAGGAATCGAAAAAAGACGCGTGAACTCCAAAATACCTAAAAAAGATTCCCAGGACTCCATATCCCGCCGGACAAATCCGAAATCTTCCAGGGCGCGACCGGTCAAAAAAGTGCAAACGCCGCCGTGACCGGGATCGCCCCAGAGGTGCATGTCGGCAAAAACTCCGGGCTCCTTGAAAATTTTAAGACGGGAAGAGCCCCGCCTGACACCCCGAAGCCGGGCGGTCAAAATCCCGCAGTCTTCGGACAGCGCGCGGATGAGATAATCATGCTCGGCCACCGGCTCGGATTTCAAAATCAACGCCTGGGTGTCAAAATACATATCAAAAAAATTTGGAATTAAAGTTACTTAAATTCATCCTTAATCTCCCCCACGATCTCCTCTAAAACATCCTCCAAACTAATGATTCCCTTGACAGCGCCCGCCTTGTCTTTCACCAGCGCGATATGAACGCCTCCCTGCCGGAAGCGTTCCATGACCGAGGCTAAATTTTCGTCTTCATGAACCACGGGGCAAGCGCGCAAAATATCCTGTAGCCGGATAAGCCCCGAGGTGGCGTAGGCAAAAAGAAGGTCCCTGGCGTGAAGGATGCCGATGATATTGGCCAGGGTGCCGTCGGAACTGACCGGCACGCGCGAGTAGGCCTGGCGGCTCACCTGTTCTAATATAACCTTGCTTTGGGTCTGGCGCATATCCAAAACAAAAACATCGCCGGACAAACGCATCGCCTGCCTGACCTTGTGCGAGGAAAACTCGAGCAGAGATTCCAAGATAAACCGCGAGCGCGGCCGCAAATCCGATGAAAGCTCTGGATCCGCGAGCAAGGCCTTAATCTCTTTTTTGGTTAAAGGGTATTTGAGCCCCGGCAGATGCCAATTGGTCAAACGCTCGACAAAAGAAGCCAGGGGCACCACGGTATGGCGAAACAAAACAAAAAAACCATAAAAAGGGGGCAGGAAGAACAAAACCACCCTCTCCGGGAACCGCCGGGCCAACGTCTTGGGTAAAAGTTCGCCCAAAAGAAAAAGCGCCGCCCCGACCGCCAGCGGCGTCCAAACCAAGTGCTCCCCACGCGAAAGGCCCAACACGCACCACAGAATGGAAAAAAAAGATTGCGCGGCCAAAATAACGGCTAAAAAATCGGTTGGGCGGCGGCGCCATAGTTCGAAAATCTGCTGGTAAAATCTGGCCAGTTCTTTGCCGTAAACAAATCCGGCTAAAGACCTGGCCAATTTTTTTTCATCCGAAAAGCTCAAGGTCAGCAAAGCCGTCTCAAGCCCATTGGAAAGAGCAAAACCCGCCAAAGACAGCCCCGCGGTCAAAGCGGCCATCATTTAAGCCAAACTCCTCAACTCTTTTCTGGAAGGCGGCGGATGCCGCAATTTTTTCCTTGCTTCAAATTCATCCAAAATTTCTCCCGTGATTTCCTCCAAACAATCTTCAATGGTGATGATCCCTACCCAAGCCTGCCCGTCGGTAACATAGGCCAGAGGGCTCCCTCTGGTCAAAAGCGGCAGGACGCTAATTAATTTTTGCCCGGCATGAAGCGCGGGAATGGGACGCATGATCTGGGGCATCTCGGCAATCAACGCCTCCTCCTGATGGGCGCCCAGCCTGTCCTCACCTTCTATTTTTAGCCGCGCCAGCACATCCTTGGCGTGGATATACCCCGCCGGAACTCCGCCAAAAGTCACCAGGGTGCGCGTATGGCCGTCGGTCATCAAGGAAAAAATGGCCCGCGAACGCTGTGGAGAGCCGGGCGGGGAGCTCTTGACGTAATCCCAGTCAATCGGAGCAACCTTGTCTTTCGGTGTCATCACGTCTTTGACCATAATTTCTTTAAGGCGCAAGTAATTGGCCATCATTTCGACGGTTCTTCTCTCCCAGTCATCCGCCGAAAATTTACCGTCGCGGCTCTGCGTTTTGGCCGCGTCCATGATTTCTCTTAACTCCTCAAGCGATAGGTAGATCCCTTTGCCCAAAATGCCCGCTCGCTGCGGCCCGGCTCCCGAAAGCTTGGCCAGCGCTAAAAAAAAGAACCGGAAAAAAGGATAGAGAGGAACCAAAACCAAATGAAGCGCCCTTAGAATCCAGGCGCCCAAAATTCCCCGCGAAAGCTTGTGACCCAGGACTTTGGGGTAAATGGTCAACAAAAATAAATTAATGCTCCCGCCCGCGATCCAGGCGATCGCTTCCCGGGTCGCATCCTGTTGAATATAAAAAGACAGCCCCGCCAAAAGACCCCACGTAAACCAAACTTCCAGCATGTTGTTGGCCAACAGAAGAAGCGTCAGGTACTCTTCCGGGTGATTGATCCAGCGCCGAGCCGCCTCCCAAAGGGGCCCCCCATAGATCACCTTTAGGCTCTTTAAGCGAGCTCGCGGCAAGCTGGTGATCAGGGCTTCGGCAAAATTAACCGCCCCCTGGAGGAGAGCCGCCAAGGCTAAAAACAACCAAATAACCCACGGGGTCACCGCATTAGGAATCATGAATGAAGGATACGGTCAGTTTAGCAGGTAATAAGGGCTTGGGCTACGCCTATTTAGCCTTGGCCAGCAAGTTGAAGTGCTCGAGCTCTTGGCTGGCCTGGTCGAAACGGTCGACACTGCTCGTCTTTTGGGCCCAATAATAAAGTTCTTGGAAGCCGTCATTAAGAAGGACGGCCGTTTTCCAACCCAAGGCCTTCTTAATCTTGGCGGTATCCGCAAAGCAATGCCGTATGTCTCCTTTGCGGTACTGGCCCGTGACCTGGGGTTTGATGGCCCCTTCTTTGCCGCAAACCTTAAGCACCGTGTCCGCGATCTCGCGAATCGTCACGCGCTCGCCCCCGCCGACATTAAAAACCTGGCCCTTAACGTCTGATTCCAGCGCCAGGCGCACCGCCCGGGCCACGTCGGAGGCGTGCACAAAATCCCGGCTTTGCAGGCCGTCTTCATAAACGACGGGAGGCTTGAGGTTCAAAACCCGGGAAAAGAAGATGGCCGCCACCCCCGTATAAGGATTCGACAACGATTGGCCCGGCCCGTAAATATTAAAAAACCTCAAAGCGACGCTGGGTATGTTGTGGGCCGCGCCCAGCATCAAGGCGATTTCTTCGGTGTCGCGCTTGGTCAAAGCGTAAATACTGCTGACGGCAAATGGCTCCGTCTCCGGTATGGGAACTGGCGTCATGGGTTTTTTGCAAACCGGGCAATCCAATTCCCAGGATCCTTTTTTGAATTTTGCCTCGGAACGCATGCCGCCGCGGATTGTTTTGCGGCACTTGGTGCACCGGTAAAGCCCTTCTCCGTAAGCGCTCATCGAAGAGGCCACCACGATTTTTTTAACCGCCAGCTTGTTTTTAATGATGGTCTCGTATAAACGGCCGGTCGCGTTGACGTTGTTGTGGGTGTAATAGCTCACTTCATACATGCTTTGCCCCACGCCCACAACCGCCCCCAGATGCGCCACGGCATCCGCGTGTTTTAAAACCTTGAGTAAAATTTCAGGATCGTTTAAATCTCCCCGATAAAAAACAGCGCCGTCTGGAACCTGCGCTCCATTGCCCGAGGCCGCGTGCACCTGTGGATCCAAATTATCCAGAACGGTCACGGAATGTTTGGCGCGCAACAGTTCGCGGACAACGTAATTTCCCACAAAACCCGCGCCGCCGGTAACAAGGACTCGCATCAATTTTCTTTTACAAAAAATAGCGCCCTAATTAACACTTCCTACCTTGCGCCTGTCTTCCTTGCGACCCGAGCGCAGGTACCGGCCCGTATGAGAGGCGTCGTGACTCGCGACGGCTTGGGGCGGTCCCTGAACCACTAAATAACCGCCCGCGTCTCCCCCTTGGGGCCCAAGATCAACAATCCAATCCGCCGTCTTGATAACGTCAACGTTGTGCTCGATCACCACGACCGTGTTGCCCTGGGCAACCAGCCGGTGAAGCACAATCAACAATTTGGCTACGTCGTCAAAATGAAGCCCCGTGGTGGGCTCATCTAAAATATAGAGCGTGCGTCCCGTCGCAAATTTAGCCAACTCCGCCGCCAGCTTGACCCGCTGGGCTTCGCCTCCCGAAAGAGTGGTGGCGGGCTGGCCGAGCTTAATGTAACCAAGACCAACGTCTTCCAAGACTTTAAGCATCCGGTTAATTTTTGGAAAATCCCTAAAAATATCGATCGCCCGCGACACTGAAGAATCTAAAACATCCGCTATTGTTTTGTCGTCAAAGCGCACCTCCAGCGTTTCTTCGTTAAAACGCCGGCCTCGGCAAACCTCGCAGCTGACATAGACGTCAGCTAAAAACTGCATCTCAATCTTGAGATAACCGTCTCCGCCGCAATTTTCACAGCGGCCCCCCGGAACATTAAAAGAAAACCGGCCCGGCTTGTATCCTCTGCGCCGGGATTCGGGCAGCAGGGCAAAAATCTCTCTGATGGGGCTCCAAACCTCGGTATACGTCGCAGGATTGGAACGAGGAGTCCGGCCGATCGGATCTTGATCCACTAGTAAAACCTTGTCCGTATGCTCTAAACCTTCGATTTTTGTGTGAAGGCCCGGACTTTCGCGGGATCCGTAAAATTTGACCGAAGCGGCTTTGTAAAGAATTTCATGGACCAAGGTTGACTTCCCGGAACCCGACACTCCGGTCACGCAAACAAACTTACCCAGCGGAATGGTGACATCAATATTCTTTAAATTAAACTGCCGTGCGCCCATGATGTCAATAGAAGAACGAGGGGAGATAGCGGCGGCAAGACGATTATCTGGGCTTACCGGTCCTCGTTGTTTCATCTCTATTTTCTTGGCGCCGTTTAAGTACATCGCTGTTAAAGACTCTTTATTTTTCAGCAAGCCCTCAAAGGGGCCGCTGTAAACAACTTTTCCTCCGTGTTCTCCCCCTGCCGGGCCGATATCAACGATCCAATCGGCGCTACGCATCGTCTCTTCGTCGTGCTCCACCACCAAAAGCGTGTTGCCCTGATCTCTTAACTGCCCTAAAACCCGCAACAAAAGCGCGTTGTCCTTAGGGTGCAGGCCCACGGTAGGCTCATCAAGCACATAGAGCACGCCCACTAACCCCGATCCGATTTGGGTCGCCAGATGAATCCGTTGAGCTTCTCCCCCGGACAAAGTTTGGGACTGCCGGTCTAGGGTTAGATACCCCAAACCCACATTGCTTAAAAACCCCAGCCGGCTTCTGATCTCCTTAAACACCTGGCGGGCAATCTCCTGTTCCTTGGGGTTGAGATTTAAATTTCTAAAAAAATCCTGCGCGTTAAGAACGCTCAAGGCGGTCAACTGCGCGATATTCCTGCCGCCAACCGTTACGGCCAAGGCTTCCTTCTTTAATCTTTTCCCTTCACAAAGCTTGCAAGGGATGCTGCGCATGTAACGGCTGCGGATTTCTTCCTTGACAAAATCGGAATCCGTCTCGTCATAACGGCGGCGGATGCCTCCGATCACGCCTTCAAAATCTTTGTTTTTATTCATCCAGTGAAGCTTATAGGAGCCGCCGCCGTAGAGGATGATCTCTTTGGCCTTGCGGGGGAGCTTCTTCCAAGGAACATCCATCGGGATTCCTTGAGATTCGCAGACTTGACCCAAAATTTCATCGTAATAGGAGCGCCATGAATTTTTCCAGCGGTGCGTGCGCGTGGTGATGGGCTCGGTCCAAGGATAAATGGCTCCTTCAGCCAACGATTTTTTGGGATCCGGGACGACTAAAGCCGTGTCAACTTCCAAGGTTACGGCCAACCCTTCGCACTTGGGACAGGCTCCGTAAGGACTATTAAAAGAAAACAAACGCGGCTCCATCTCGGCAATGGTGGTGCCGCAATGGATGCAAGAAAGGTGTTGGGAATAGACCTGGCTTTTCTTTTTTGTCTCAACGCCGATTAAACCCCTGGATTCCCGCAACGCTGCCTCAACGCTCTCGGCCAATCTTGTTTTAGAGGCGGCCGTCACCTTAAGGCGGTCCACCTCGATTTCAATGGTGTGTTTGACATAACGGCTAAGCGCTGGCGGCTTGCGGTCCAAGGAAACCGGTTTGCCGTCAATGCGCGCGCGAACCCAGCCTTGAGAGCGCAATTTCGCCAACAGCGCATCGTAGGTCCCGGTTCGTCCCCGCACAACCGGCGAATAAAGCGTGATGTCTTGCGCGTCGTTGTTGGTTAGAATCTGGGCGACGATCTGGGAAGCGGAAAGCGCTTTAACCTCGCGGCCGCAGTCGGCGCAATGCGGAGTCCCCACGCGGGCGAACAAAAGCCGCAAATAATCGTAGGTTTCGGTCTGTGTCGCCACCGTGGAACGGGGATTATGCGAAGGCGTTCTCTGCTCAATGGAAATCGCCGGGGAAAGGCCCAAAATATAATCCACGTCCGGCTTGTCCATCAATTCCAAAAACTGCCGGGCGTAAGCCGAAAGGCTCTCCACGTAACGCCTCTGCCCTTCGGCGTAAATCGTGTCAAAAGCCAGGGAGGATTTCCCGGAACCCGAAACCCCGGTCACCACGATAAACTTATTTCTGGGTAGTTCCAGGTGAATATTTTTAAGGTTATGCACCCTGGCGCCGTGAATAACGATTTTATCCTGCACTTAAACCAACAGGTGGGGGTAATTTCTGCGAATAAGACTTCTCGCGAGGTCAGCGAAGCTCTGGGCCTCCTCAATAAGCTCTTCGGTCTCCTGCTTAGATGCAATCTCGGTGCCCATATATTCGGCTAGATTGCGCTTTGACCGGCAATCATCCATGTAGTCGAGCAAATGGTGATGTTCTTGCCCTAAAAGGTTCCGGAGCGCCTGAAAGATAGTTGCGTGATGCGCCTGACCGGAAGTTCGATAGCCCTCTGCCGCCAACAAGGCGCGGCCGGCCTGGAGGGCGACGTTGTAGGCGATGGTAAAGCGCCGGTCCAAAGAAATGCCCTCAACCTTAGCGTCCACAAGATCGCGTTCGACAACGGCAAAAAGCTTGCCGATTCCCTGGGCCGTCGCCTTGTGTGGTTTAAGCCGTCCCTGCGCTAATAGTTCTCTTAAGTTCTCTTTCTGTTCCAATGATGAATACCTTTTTGCCTTTGATAACGTCAGCCACAAAGGAATCTCTGCGTCCTAACTTCTGCCTTAGCTCTTCTAATGTCATGCGAGCCGTGTTGATTTCACGGTTAAGCGAAACTTTGACCTTTGACAGCATTTTATGAAGAAGGGGGCCTGAAATTTGGCCCACGACAAAAAGATCAAGGTCGCTTCCCGGCGTTTCCTCACCCTTGGCCACAGAGCCGTAGATAAACGCAAATTGGATTGTCGGCAGTTCCTTTAGGGCTTCGCGCAAAATCTCCCCCAGGCCGCTGGTTTTAAGAACCAAGCCCTTAAGCTCGGGGTAAAGACTAAATTCAGTGTTAACCTCTAAATAACGGCGGTTGCCGGAACTGACGCTTTTTACAAGCCCAAGACGCTCCAAACGATCAAGTTCCAACTTGACCGCCTTGGGATCACCTTTGACCAAGCGAGCTATCTCCCTTAAATAAAACCGCTCTTTGGGACGCGTTACCAACAGAGCAATGATCTGGGATCGGTTCCTGGAAGAGAAAAGTTCTTGCAACATATCCATATCGTTGTATAGTTTACCACGATTGTAGTATAAAAATCAACAACATTGTCGCGAGGTATCTCTGCTTGACTGTTTCTTGCTGATGACTTGATCTCCGGTCGCAAGCCTCTGGCGGCTGACGCGCGCCCTTAGCGCCTCCAGAGGACTGCCCGCCAAAGGAACGGTGGCAACGCGGCCTTTCCGCATTTCGGTGGGCAAGGCCAAACGGTTTTCTTTTTTCGGGAAATCCAAACGATAATGCAGCCCTCGGGATTCCTGGCGAGTCAGAGCGGAGCTGACCACCACCCCGGCCACCTCCACGATGTTTAAGAGCTCCAAGAGATCGCACGTTGGCGCAAAATTTCGCGCCAGCTCCTCAACTTCTTCCCGGATCAAAGACAACCGCCGCAAAGCCCGCTTCAGACGCTCCTCGGAACGCACCACCCCGACGTAATTGGACATCAGCCGCCGCACCTCATCCCAATGATGAGCGATCAGGGCGTTTTCATCCAAACCCGTCAAATCCTTCTTACCCCAATGCACAGGCACAAACCCCTTCTGCGTATCACCCGCTTCCCTATTCCCTATTCCCGATTCCCCTTTGATAGCTTCCGCCGCATAAGCCGCCATAGCCCAAGCCTCCAGCAATGAATTGCTGGCCAGCCGGTTGGCGCCATGAAAACCCGTTCCCGCCACCTCGCCGATGGCGTATAAACCAGAAAGCTGGGTTTTTCCGGAGATATCCGCTTTGACTCCCCCGCAAAAATAGTGCGCCGCAGGCACCACCGGAATCGAATCTTTGGCCATGTTGATGCCCACCGACAACAGCGTGCTGAAAATATTAGGAAACCGATTCTTCAGAAAGGCTTCCTCTTTGTGCGTGATATCCAAATAAACGTATTCGTCTCCGCTCTTTTTCATTTCAGCGTCAATCGCGCGGGCCACGATATCGCGACTGGCTAACTCGCCCCTGGGATCATAGGCCTTCATGAACGCTTGGCCTTTTTGGTTTCTCAAAATCGCGCCCTCGCCGCGCACCGCCTCCGAAATCAAAAAATTCCGCAGTTTTGGCTGATAAAGGCAGGTCGGATGAAACTGGACAAATTCCATGTTTTCCAGGGTCAATCCGGCCCGGTAACCCACCGCAAATCCGTCGCCGGTCGCGATTTCTGGATTAGTGGTATAAAGATAAATCTTGCCCGCTCCGCCGGTCGCCAGCACCACGGTCTTGGCCCAACAAATAACGGTGCGGTTTTCCTTGGCCTTAAACAGAACCGCTCCCAAGCAACGATTATCCTTGGCCTGGGTTTCATCCGGGTCGCGTTCCAAAATCAGGTCTAAAAGCAAAGTGTTTTCTTCAACTTGAATTTCACGGTTTTTGCGGATCGCGGCCACCAGGGCCCTCTCAATTTCGCGGCCGGTGAAATCTTTGGCGTGCACGATGCGCCTGGTCGAATGGCCCCCCTCCAAGCCCAAATCAAGAATTTTCTGGTTTTTGCGGGTAAACCTGACGCCCCATTCTTCAAGCTCCCGGACAAAACGGGGCGCATCCTCCACGATCCGGCGCACCACAGCTTCCTCGCTTAAGCCGTCGCCGCAATCCAAAGTGTCCTGAATATGATTTTGCGGTGAATCGGTCGGGTCCAGGGCCGCGGCCAATCCCCCCTGGGCGTAATTGGTGTTTGTTTCCACCACCTCTTTTTTAGTCACCACCAAAACCCGGCCCAACGAGCCGGCTCTCAAGGCAAAAGAAAGGCCGGCCATGCCGGAACCCGCGACTAATATATCGGTCTTGATGGGCGGGCTCGCCGCATTGATCAATAATGAAGACGCGCTAGATTTAGGCACCGTGTTTAATAAAGACTAAACGCTAAAAGTTAAAGCGTGGATCCAAAAACTTGCCCCAGGCTTTTAGCCCTTTGGGTTTCGGCCTTTGTTATACGGCGGCGCCGGCGTGGGAGTTAATTTTTTTTCTTAAACTTTTAGCGGCTGCCACCATGGCGGCGACCGAGGGCCGGACCTCTTCCCAGCGCCGGGTCTTTAGGCCGCAGTCAGGATTGACCCACAACTGCTCTTTATTAAAAACATCCAACGCTTTCATCAACAAAGACTCCATCTCTTCCTTGGAAGGCACGCGCGGCGAGTGAATGTCGTAGACGCCGGGCCCGATTCCGTTGGGATAACGAAATTTCCTGAAAGAGTCCAAAAGTTCCATCTTGGATCGCGACGCCTCCATCGAAATCACGTCCGCGTCCAAAGCCGCGATCGCCTCCGGAATGTCGCCGAATTCGCAGTAGCACATGTGGGTATGGATCTGGGTCTCATCCTTAACGCCGCAGGAAGAAAAACGGAACGCCTCCACTCCCCATTTCAAATAACTCTTCCGATCCTTTTTTCTCAAAGGAAGACCCTCGCGCAGAGCCGGCTCATCGATCTGGATCACTTTAATACCGGCCGCCTCCAGATCAACCACCTCGTCGCGGATAGCCAAGGCCACCTGGCGGCAGGTGGTAGACCGGGGCTGATCATTTCTCACGAAAGACCACTGCAGGATGGTCACCGGTCCGGTGAGCATTCCTTTAACCGGGCGGCTGCTTAAAGATTGCGCGTAGCGCGACCATCTGACCGTCATGGGGTCGGGACGCGAAACATCGCCGTAAATGATCGGCGGCTTAACGCATCGCGATCCGTAGCTCTGCACCCAGCCGTTTTCGGTGAAAGCAAAACCTTTCAACTGCTCGCCAAAATACTCCACCATGTCGTTCCTTTCAAATTCGCCATGAACCAAAACATCAACGCCGATTTCTTCCTGCCAGAGAACCGCGCGCTTGGTTTCCTCTTTAATGAAATTCTCATACGCCGCCCGATCAATGCGCCCGGCCTTATAAGAAGCGCGGTTGGCCCGCACCTCCGGCGTCTGGGGCAGAGAACCGATGGTGGTTGTGGGGAAATGCGGCAACCCCAAATGTTTATTCTGAAGCTTGATCCGCTTGGCGTATGGGCTTTTTCTTTTAGCCATCGTTTTCGTTGCCTTGGCCAAGCGTTTCCTGACCGCCGGATTCACAATCCGGGGGGATGTTTTTTTAGCCCGCATGGCTTTGCGGCAATCTTCCAGCGCCGCGGCCACGGCTCGGCGCCCTTTGCTGGCGGCGCGAGCCACAGCGGCGATCTCGCCCAACTTCTGCTTGGCGAAAGCGAGCCAGGACTTCATCTCGCGATCCAGCTTCGTTTCGGCCTCCAGATCAATCGGCGAATGAAGGAACGAACAAGAGGGCCCGATGAGAACCCGGTCTTGGCCCAATTTTTTAACTGCCGGCTCCACTAAAGCCAATGCGCCGGCCAAATCCGCCCTCCAAATATTGCGCCCATCAATAACACCCAAAGAAAGGACCATCTTCGCCGGAGCCTTGGAAACGGCCTTGGCTAACTGCTCCGGCGCCCGGACCAAATCCAGATGCAATCCGGCCACCGGGAGTTTCAAAACCGCATCCATATTCTTATCGAGATTCCCAAAATAGGTGGTCAAAAGAATTTTAAGCTTGGGCGAAATGCCGCCAAGCATGGCGTAGGCTTTTTTGTAAGCCGAAAGCGCGGCGGCATCTAAATCCAGCACCAAGCAAGGTTCGTCCATCTGCACCCACTCGGCTCCCGCCTTGACCAATTCGGCCAAAAGCTCTTCATACACCGGCAGCAAGCGGTCCAACAGCGTCAGCCGGTTAAAATCCGCGTCCTGGGATTTAGCCAACAGCAAAAAGGAAACCGGTCCCAAAATCACCGGCCGGGTTTCAACGCCCAGGGCCTTGGCCTCCAGATACTCTTCAACGGGTTTTCTGCTGGCCAGCCAAAAATCTTGATTAACGGCCAATTCCGGAACGATGTAATGGTAATTGGTGTCAAACCACTTAGTCATCTCCATCGCGGTCACGCTTTGACTGCCGCGCGCCATCGTGGAGTAAGTTTGCAGATCAACCGAACCGGAAACTTGCCCAAAACGTTTAGGGATGGCGCCTACGACGCAGGCCGTGTCCAAAACATGGTCATAAAAAGAAAAATCATTGGAGGGTATGTGCGCGATGCCGGCCTCTTTTTGCAAAAGCCAATTCGCCTTTCTGATGGCGCGGGCCGTTTCCAGTAAATCATTGGACGAGGTTTTGCCGGCCCAAAAAGCTTCCAGCGCTTTCTTAAGTCCTCTTTGAACCCCGATCCTGGGGTAGCCCAAATTTGTTGCCAATGCCATATGTAGTCCTCCTTAAAAACAACAACTATAGCTAATTCCGCGGCAGCCCCGCGAGTCTTTGCATCATAGCTTCAACGTTTTCGGCGCTGACCAATAAATCATAGCGCAGAGGCTCTTGTCCCGCTTCGTCTGCTTGGCGGTAAAGATGCAGTGCTAGGGACCCCAGGTCAAGTTCCTGATCTCCCGAAGAAACTTTGACGGGTTCGGCATAAATACCAATGGCTTCCAGGCATCCTCCGCCCAGCGTTTTCAAGACCCTTCTTTCCAGTTCGCTCGCCAATCTGGTTTGGCGGTCTTCGGCCAAAGAAAGGATTTCAAAAAGATCCGCCCGATCCGAACGAATTTCAGCCGCCAACGTCCCCTGGCCGCATGCCGGAATGATCTGCGACACCGGATCAAAAAAATGGCTCACCCGGCCGGATAACCCAAGACGGTTAAGTCCGGCGCCGCTTAAAATAACGCCGTCCAAGTCCCCCGATTCCACTTTTTTAACGCGAGTGTCGAGGTTACCGCGTAGGTTTACCATCTCTATCGTTTTATTGCTTTTGGCGGCCAGTTCCGCCAGTTGCACCTGACGCCTTAAAGATGAGGTGCCGATTCTGGCTCCCTGGCCAAGCTCTTCCCATCCGCTTTTGGCCACCAAAACGTCTCTGGGATCCCCTCTTTTTTGAAAACCGGCTAAAACCAAACCCTGGGGAAGATCTCCCGGCAAATCCTTCAAAGAATGGATGGCCAGATCAATCCGGCCTTCGAGCAGGGCCTCTTCGATCTCTTTGACAAAAATCCCTTTTCCGGACTTCACCATGACGCCTTCCGGGGACAGCTGACCGAATTGATCCCCCGACGTCTGGATAATCGAAAGATCAAAGGCCAAGCTTGGATGCTTCGCTTTAAGAGTATCGAGGTACAAGCGGGCCTGCGTTAAAGCAAGGCGGGAACCGCGGGTGCCGACGTGATATCTAATCTCTTTAGGCATCGAGGCAAAAAGCGGGCAACCTCCTCGTTAATGATACGCTCGACTTTTAGAGCTTCTTCTTTTCTTCTCTCGAAATTAACCTGGGCGATCGCTCTTAAATCGTCAAGGTTGTAAAGATAGACGTTAGGCACCCTGGCCACCGCCCCTTCCACGTTTCTAGGAAGTCCGACGTCCAGCAAGAACAAACTCCGCCGCCGCGTGGTCATGGCGCTATTAACCAGCGAAACGGTCACCACCGGCGTTTCCACCGACAATTGGGCCAGCACGATATCGGCCGAACCTAGAACACGGCCAAGATCATTCAGCGTTCCGGCTATTCCGCCGAATTCCCGAGCCAGCGCCTCGGCGCGCTCCGGGGTCCGGCTGATAAAAATTTTGACTTTGGGATTAGCTTCCAGCAAAATTTTGGCCGTTTCGGTTCCCATCGCCCCAGCGCCCAAAACCGCGATGGTTAAATCCCGGAGGTTCGCAAAAATCTTTTGCGCCAATTCTATCGTCACCGACGGGATGGAAACCCGGCCCTGCGACAGCTTAGTTTCGGTTCTGGCGCGTTTGCCCACAAAAAGCGCCCTCTGAAACACGCCGTTTAAAACTCCCGCGGTAAATCCGCGCCGGAGCGCGGTTTCATAGCTCGTTTTTACCTGGCTTAATATCTCGCTTTCTCCGATGACCATAGACTCCAGCCCCGAGGCCACCCGGAAGGCATGCCTCAAGACCTCTTCGTCCGTCAAACTATAGAGAGCTCCGTGGGTGAGGACAGGACTGCCCGCAACCGCATCCGCTATTTTTTCTTTAAGCCACTCGCCCGTTCCCTTGGGTCCAACGCCGTAAATTTCGTAGCGGTTGCACGTTTGAAGAACGCAGAGCTCCGCGCCCCGGCCGCCCAAAGTTTCCCAAGTTTTAGAAAGGGCCTCCTGGGTTCCAGTCCCAAGCGCGCGCGCCATAGCCTCTAAACCCGAAACGCCGACCGTTTTATGACTTGCTCCGACCGTGAAAAGATCCATTGATTTTATTGGGTCTACTGCGAGAGATACCCGTGCAGTTTAGATAGGTAATTAACCCCGAAAAAAGTAAACAAAACGCTGGCAAATCCGACGAAGTTAACATACGCCGCAGCTCTTCCCCGCCAGCCCCGCGCCAGCCGCAGGTGCAGATAAACGATATAAATCAACCAAGTGATCAAGGCCCAGGTTTCCTTGGCGTCCCATCCCCAAAACCGGCCCCAGGCGTCCCAGGCCCAAACTCCCCCCATCGCGATGCCGATGGTCAAGACCGGGAGCATCAAGAAAATCATCTGGTAAGTCAGCCGGTCCAAAACTTCCAAAGACGGAATCTGCCAAACGAACTCCTTGGGCCGCCGGGAACGAAGCTGCCAATCTTGAACTATATACGCCAACGAAACGCCGAAGGCGTTGACCAAAATGCCGTAACAGGTCATGATCACCAGAGGATGGATATTAATCCAATAGCTCTGCAACGCCGGGACCAACCCAGCTAAACCTGCCTCGGCCCCGGCCGCGGCGCTGATCTGCGCCGCTAAAGAAAATGGCAGGACAAAAACGCCCAGAACGCTAATTCGGTAGCGAACAGCCAGGACCAAACAGACTAAATTAGCGGTCAAAGCTAAATAAGAAAGCGCGCCGAAAAACGTGTTGATCGGAAGAAAATACCGGTTCTCTTGATAAAGCGCCCAAAAAGACGCCGTTCTCACAGCAAAGCTGGCCAGGTGAACCAAACAGCCCAAGGCCAAGACAGCCTTCCAACCTTTCTCCAACAAATCGCCGCGGCGCCAAAGATACAGCGCACTGCCTAAAAGAGCGGCACTATAAAGAAAAAGAGATAGATTGAACAGTAAGAATTCCATTGAAAAAATTCATTATACCAGTATCAGAATGACGCTCGGCGTAAGGGCCCAATTTTAGGATAGGATGACGGGATGTCCGTCAACCATTTTGGACATTTAGCCGAGCTTTTGGAGATCGAGCGCCAGGCGGAACGTGAAGAAAACAAGCGCGAATTGGAGCGCTACCCCATTGAAACGCGCGAGGCTCTGGGCAAGACAGCGACCAAGCTGACCCTGGCGGGTCAAGACACCGGCGCCGGAGGCTATCCTTTACTGATTCTCGCCAAACACCTCAAAGAAGGGGCCCTCTCGCCGTTTCAAGCCATGAGCGCCGGAGACAACGTGCTGGTCACCCTGCCCGATGATTTAGGCGCCATCGAAGGGACCCTCTACCACGTTGAGGACGCCAAGATCACCGTGGCTTTAAACAAACAGCCGCCTAAAAACTTGACGGCTGGGCCGTTTCAGATTGATCTTCTAGGCAGCGATGCCACCTACTACCGCATGGCCCGCGCTCTTCAAGACGTCAAAAACGCGAAACTGGGATCCACGGCTCTCCTACGCGACATTTTTATGGCCAAGAAAAAACCCAGGATCGGAAAGCACCTAAAAACCGTTTTCATGAATGAAGACTTGAATGAATTTCAGCGTCGCGCGGTGGACACCGCCCTGGCGGCGCCGGAAATCGCCGTGATCCATGGGCCGCCCGGAACGGGAAAAACAACGGTTTTAATCGAAATTATCCGCCAAACGGTAAAAAAAAGAGCTTCTGTTTTGGCTTCGGCCCCAAGCAACGTCGCGGTGGACAATATGCTTGAAAAACTTCTGGCCTATGGCCTACGCGTCGTCCGGTTGGGGCATCCCGCCCGCATTTCAGAGGCCCTGCGCCACGCCACCCTGGATGTTTTAATCGCCGAAGACCCGATGCAGGAAGAAATCCGACGGTTACACCGCGAACGCGAAAAATTGTCCAAGAAAAAAGGGGAGGGTAAAAATATCGGACTGATCTGGAAAGAGATCCGCTCGATCGAGCGCTCCATCGCCAAAGCCGTCGTGGGCTCGGCGCAAGTTGTGCTGGCCACCCACGCTGGCCTGGGCCGGGCGGTGGCGCGCCAAGACTTCGATCTTGTGGTCTTAGATGAAGCCTCGCAAGCCACCGAACCCTTGTCCTGGATTCCTTTAGCCAAGGCTAAAAAAGCGGTGATGGCCGGCGACACCCGCCAGCTGCCTCCCACGATTTATTCCGAGCAGGCCGGAAAAGAGGGGCTGGCCACCACGCTTCTGGACCGGCTTGAAAAAACCCTGCCCAAGGGCCTGCAGACTCTGCTTCGCATCCAGTACCGGATGCATGAAGCCATCATGAAATTCCCTTCGGACGAACTTTACGCCGGCTCGCTGATCGCCAATGATACGGTTAAAAGCCATCTCATGAGCGATCTGCCGGGCGTCGAACCCAACGAACTGACCATGCAACCCTTCCTTTATGTGGATACCGCGGGTTCCGGATTTGAAGAAACCTGGAACCAGATGTTAGACAGTAGGGAAAACAAAGGGGAAGCCGAGCTGGCCGTCCACTTGTATCGCCAGCTGCGCCAAGCGGGAGTCCAGTCCCGGCAAATCGGAATTTTAACGCCTTACGTGGCGCAGGCCCGTCTTTTAAAAAGCCTGGTTCGTGAACCCGGGCTTGAAATCGGCAGTGTTGACGGTTTCCAGGGGCGCGAAAAAGAAGCGGTCATTCTTTCTTTGGTCAGGTCCAATGAAAAAAGCGAGGTCGGCTTCCTGGGCGACATCCGCCGCATGAACGTGGCCATGACCCGGGCGAGGCGGCTTTTGATCATCATCGCCGACAGCGCCACCATCGGCCAACACCCTTTCTACAGCCGTTTCCTTGAATACGCCCAATCCATCTCGGCGCATCGCAGCTCTTACGAATACAGCTTCAAATAAACCGGCTTCGCTTCCGGGGTTTAACCTGAACGAAGCGAAGAACCTCTCCTATGCCAAGGGCTCAAGTGCCCAAGGGCCAAGCATGTCCTAAGCGAAGTCGAAGGAGGTTAGCGAAGGGGGCTAACGAGGCGGAAACCCACAAGGCCGTCGTAGTTGTCGCGGCTGCCCCAGCCGCCAAAGCTGCGATCGGTGAGACGCTCGGCATCGTTCTTCCAGGAACCACCCCAAATGAACCAGAACGGGCCTGCAGAAGTGCTGGTCCATTCCCAGACATTACCGGCTAACCCCCATACGCCTTGGAGGGACTGTCCTTTGGGTTTAGAGTAAACAGTTTCTGTGCCATCACTGGGATAATAAACAGCCCTGGAAGAATCGGGTGGCTGATTGCCCCAGGGGTATTTAAAAAGGCTGCCTCGGTCGTCTTTGGCTCCGGCGCTGCGGGCGGCGTATTCCCATTGGTCTTCAGAGGGAAGGGTGATGGTGTATCCTGTTTCTTTGGACAGCCAATCGGCAAACCCCTGGGCTTGATCCCAGGACACGCAGTTAATGGGATGGTCTTCATGGCCCTTCCTGCCCCAGTTGCAGTAGGGAGAATGGGAACTGTCGCCGGGCTTTCTGCGGTCCTTCTCATCAACGTCATCTCCAGCGCTGTCCACATAGGCCTTGTACTGGACCACGGTGACTTCGGTCTGGGACATGTGGAAAGCTTCGATGGGAGTGGAATTTAATGTTCCCTTGGGGATAGAAGCCCATTTGATGCCCAGGAGGTAGTCTGGAAGCTGGGCATACTTTTCAGCGTTCCTTGCCACTAGATCGGGGCTCTGGGCAAACCCAAGGCTGCTAAGGCCCATTAAAATAATCAACGACGCTTTAAGCGTTCTGCGCATTGGTTTGATACCTCCTAATTAGTTCACTCGTTCCCCATGATTTTACATTGGCCAGGGAAAGAGGGAGTGGGTCCGGGGTCCTATTTTGATCTGGGCATTTCCTTGGGACTTTTTACCCGAAGGTCCCTAAGGTCTAGTGGGCTTCACGAAACAATTTGCATCCTATGTCTAATTTATAGTCAACTGTTAATTGGTCTTGACTAATTATCATTGTAATGTAAAATAGACATATGCTCATTGACCGCCATATTCTCTCCTGGGCGCTCTCGGATGAAAGCTTGCGGGAACGCATGTCTTTTATCGCCGGCCCAAGACAAATCGGCAAAACAACGGCCATCCAAAAATTTCTATCCACCAAGGCGGCGGCAGGCCTTTATTACAATTGGGACGCTTACGGCGTTAAAAAACGCTTTGCCGCGAATCCTCTTTTTTTTACGGATGATCTCCCCGCCCAAACGCCAAGGTGCTGGGTGGCTCTTGATGAAATTCATAAGTATCCCAAGTGGAAAAACATTCTTAAAGGCTACTACGATGAATGGAAAAACAAAGTCCAATTCATCGTAACCGGCAGCGCGCGCCTGGAATTCTTTAAAAAGTCGGGGGATAGCTTAGTGGGACGGTATTTCTCCTTTCGCATGCTGCCGCTGGGTATTAGGGAAGTCGCGGGCATGCCCCATCAATTAAACGAAGACTTGATCTTAAGCGGCAATCAACGCCTGGTTATTCCGGAGGTTAAAATGGAAATAACGCAAGCCGTTGAAAGCTTGCTTGGGCTGACGGGATATCCCGAGCCATTTGCCGCGGGCCGTGATCGATTTTGCGCGCGCTGGCGCGAAAACCATATTTCCCTCATCATCAGGGAAGATCTGCGGGATTTAACCAAGGTTACTCAAATTCAGAAAATTGAAGTTCTCCTTTATCTGCTGCCGCCACGAGTGGGTTCACCGCTTAGTTTAAACTCTCTCCAAGCTCCACTAGAATGCGCCTATGGATCTGTTCGAACGTGGCTCAATTATTTAGAGGCTGTCTATTTAATTTTTTCTTTATCACCATGGACAACGCGCCTAAGCCGAAGCGTGTTAAAAGAAAAAAAATACTACTTTTGGGATTGGGGGATGGTTGAGGAGCAAGGCCAGCGATTTGAAAATTTTATTGCCGTTGCCTTGGAACGCGCTGTTTCCTGTTGGAATGAAAATGGATTAGGGCCGCTAAAGCTCTATTACATAAGAACCAAGGACGGTCTGGAGGTTGATTTTGCCGTTGCCAATAAACAGAGGGTGCTGTTCCTTGTTGAAACCAAACTGCAAGACTCCTCTTTATCTCAAAATCTGGTTACCTTCAAGGAAAAAACAGCCGCCCGCTTGGCCTTTCAGGTCATTAAGCAGAAGAATTACTGCGCCCAAAAAGCAAATAATATCTACGTTATTGGCGCCGACCGATTTCTCAATCTACTGCCCTAAGCCTTATCTTTACCCAAACAGGAATTTCAGAAGCTGTTGATTGGTAGGGTATTCCTCTAAAAGCTCGATCAACTTGCGCGTGGCTTCCAAATCAGGCAAAGAGGAGAGAACGCGCCGGAGTTTCCAGACGCCTTGAAGCGTTTCCTCGGGAAGAATCTTCTCCTCCTTGCGCGTGCCGGTGGATCGAACATTTATAGCCGGAAAAAGCCGGGCTTCGGCAGCCGGGCGCGACAACACGAGCTCCATGTTGCCGGTTCCTTTAAACTCCTGAAAAATCACTTCGTCCATCCGGCTTCCGGTGTCAACTAAAATGGTGGCTAAAATCGTCAAGGAACCGCCGCCCTCCAACTTGCGCGCCGCGCCAAAAAACTTGCGCGGAATCTCCATGGCCCGTGAATCCAAACCTCCCGAAAGCGTGCGCCGGCTGTTGCTGGCCACGTTATGCGCGCGCGACAACCGGGTCAAGGAATCCAGAAAAATCGCCACATCCGCGCCCGAGGCCGCTTCGGCCGAAGCCTTGGCCATCACCTCTTGGGCCATCGCGGTGTGCTCTTCTTGCGCGCGGTCGCTCGAGGAAGCAAACACCTGGGCCGTAACTTCTCGTTTGAAATCCGTGACCTCCTCGGGCCGCTCATCCGCCAAAAAACAGTAGAGCTTCATCTCGGGCTCAATACGCGCGAACGTTTTGCAAAGCTCCTTTAAAAGAATGGTTTTGCCCGCTTTGGGAGGCGACACAATCAGGCCCCGCTGGCCTTTGCCGATCGGGGCCAAGAGATCCACCGCCCGCATCGTTTTGTCTTTGGAGCCTTTTTCTAAACACAACCAATGATCCGGGTCAATGGCCGGCTTGTCTTTAAACGCAACGTCCCAGCTATTTTGGTAAGGCATTGATAAATCGGTTTTGAGTTTTAGATTAAATCGGGCCAAGCCCGGAACGTTCTGAAAATGTGCGGTTCTTCGATGACGATTCCTTCGAGAATGCGCTACAGGATACACTATTTTAGACCCCGCAATGTCATCGGTTATTTTTCCGTAGAACTTCCCCAAACGCACATTTTCTTCCGTCACCCCCGCGAAGGCGGGGGTCCAGGCCCTCTGAATGTGAATTTTTCTGGATTCCCGCCTTCGCGGGAATGATGTTATGAAAGCGCCGCACCCTCGTTACAAAGTTAGTACTTTGTACGGGACTTTTAGAGCAAGAGGACTTGCTCATAAGGAGGTGCGGCATATGCAGTATATCGCATTCGATTCT
>JACQJO010000003.1 GCA_016205025.1 Elusimicrobiota bacterium | reverse complement strand
GGGGAGTCACCCTTGAACCCAGTGGAGGCAAAACCCCTCTCCTCCCTTCGGATCCTCTCCCCGCACTGCGGGGAGAGGATGGTTCTCGGGTCTGGGGGCAAGGGTGACTCCCCTGCGCTAAACCGTTATAAAATTAATCAAAAAATTTGCTAAAAAGCTAACTAACCAAAATGACAAAAATTGGCATTTTAAAAGAAAAATCTGCCGGTGAAAAAAGAGTGGCGGCTGTTCCCGAGACCATTAAAAAAATGATCGCCGCTGGAATGGAGGTCTTCGTTGAGACAGGCGCCGGCGAGTCAAGTGGTTTTGGAAATGAAGACTATGAAAAAGCAGGAGCTAAGCTTCTCTCTAATACGGAAACTCTGCTTAAAGGAATTCAAACAGCGCTGAAAGTCAGGAAACCAACCCTGGAAGAAATCGACAAGCTGCCGGAAGGCTGCATTCTCGTTGCTTCTTCTCTTGGACCGGGCAGCGATTCAGAGCTTTCACGAAGATACTGCGCAAAAAAAATTACAGGCTTCTCGCTCGATCTTCTGCCCCGAATCGCGCGCGCCCAAAGCATGGACGTCTTAAGCTCCATGGCCAACATCGCGGGCTACAAAAGCGTTATCGTCGCCGCCGACCGGCTGCCTAAATTTTTCCCCATGCTGATGACGGCGGCCGGGACCGTTACGCCCGCGCGCGCGCTCATCTTGGGAGCCGGGGTGGCCGGCCTGCAGGCCATTGCGACAGCGCGAAGGCTTGGCGCCGTGGTGCGCGTCTTTGACGTGCGGCCGGTCGTCAAAGAACAGGTGGAAAGTTTGGGCGCTCAATTTGTGGATATCCCTATCCAACACGAAACAACGCAGGACTCCCGCGGCTATGCCAAAGAAATCTCCGAAGAAACAGCCCGCAAGGAACGCGAGATTATCGCCAGGGAGCTAAAAACAGCGGATGTCTGTATCACCACCGCCCAAATTCCGGGCAAAAAGGCTCCTACCCTCATCACCGAAGAAATGGTCAAAGAGATGAAGAAGGGTTCCGTCATTGTCGACCTTGCCGCCGAGCAGGGAGGAAACTGCGTCTTGACCGAAGCCGCCAAAGAAGTTGTCAAATACGGGGTCACGATTATTGGTTTTACCGACCTGGTCAGCCAAATGGCTTACCAGTCTTCCCAAATTTACGCCCGGAACATTCTTAATTTTTTCCTCCACATTAACAAAAATTCAAGTAAGGAGCTTGACCGGGAAGATGAGATTATCCGATCCACGCTCATCTGCTATCAAGGTGAAATGCTGCCAAGCTCCAATCCTTTCTCCACTGCCCAAACAAGGACGGACGACGGCAAAGGGAAAAATCAGGAGGTCAGGGTCCGTCAAGGATCCTTCTAACTCATGGGCGCTGAACTACTGCAGATATCCGATCTCTACATCTTCATCCTGGCGGCCTTTTTGGGCTACCAGTTGATTTCCCGCGTGCCGCCTTTGCTGCATACGCCGCTGATGTCTGCCACAAACGCGATTTCCGGAATTTCTCTGGTGGGCTCCTTGATTCTCGCGGGATCAAACCAAAATACGGTCAGCACGGTTTTAGGCTTCATTGCGGTGACCGCCTCCACGGTCAATGTGGTGGGGGGCTTTATAATCACTGACCGCATCCTCAAAATGTTCAAAAAAGAACCAAAATAAACAATGTCTCCGCAAATTCTCCAATTTCTCTATCTCTTCTCCGCTATTTTTTTCATCTGGGGCTTGAAAAGCTTGGGTTCTCCCAAGACCGCCCGGCGCGGCATGCACATGGCGGAAATCGGGATGCTCCTGGCCATTGTAGGAACGCTTTTCCATCACGAAATCGTCACCTATAAATGGATTATCTGCGCCTTGGTTCTGGGGTCCGCCATCGGCGCTTCGATCTCTATATGGATACCCATGACTGCCGTGCCCCAACGCACCGCGATCTCTCACGCCGGCGGGGCCTTGGCCGCCTGTCTGGTGGGTGTTTCGGAATACTACACCCACGGCGAGCACCTGGGAATGGTCACCATGGCTATCATCGGCGTAGAGGTGATGCTGGGATCGCTCACCTTCACCGGAAGCATCATGGCCGCAACGAAGCTCCAGGGGCTTATCCGAGGCGTTCCTATCACTTATAGGGGGCAAAACGTTTTCAACATTGGACTCCTAGGCGTCATGATAAGCATCGTCGTTATCCTAGTTTTTTCGCCAGGATTGACATCTCTCTTCTACTTACTTGCCGCTCTTTCTCTTCTTTTTGGTTTCCTTCTGGTGCTTCCTATCGGCGCCGCGGACATGCCTGTGGTGATTGCGATGCTTAATGCCTACGCGGGCCTTACCGACGCGGCCATGGGATTTATGATTTTAAATCGCATCCAGATTATCACCGGCTCTCTCGACGGTTCTTCAGGCCTTATCCTTTCGGTACTGATGTGCAAAGCAATGAACCGTCCCCTGCGCAATGTCATTTTTGGAGCCTTCGGCAAAATTTCACAAGACGCTTCAAGCGAAACTGATAGCCGCAAAAAACCCATCCGGGAGGCGGCCGTGGATGATGTTTCCATTATCCTGGAGAACGCCCGCTCTGTGGTGTTTGTGCCCGGATACGGAATGGCTGTTTCGCAGGCGCAGCACAGGGTTCGGGAATTGGCGGATACGCTCAAAGCCCTAAATGTGACGGTTCGCTACGCAATCCATCCCGTAGCGGGGCGAATGCCCGGACATATGAACGTTCTTTTGGCCGAAGCCAATGTCCCCTATGACGAACTCTACGACATGGACCAGATCAACCCCTACTTTCCCGAAACCGACGCCGTGATTATTGTGGGAGCCAACGATGTGGTTAACCCCGCGGCCAAAAGGAATCCCGGCAGTCCAATCTACGGAATGCCCATCATAGACGCGGAAAAAGCCAAATGCGTGATCGTTTGCAAGCGAAGCCTTGCGCCGGGTTTTGCCGGAATTGACAACGAGCTCTACTATAACGAAAACACCCTCATGTTTTTCGGAGACGCCAAAGAGAGCATGCAAAAGCTCACAACCGAAATGAAAAAACTCCAAGGCGCCCACGCTTAATTTTGCAACTGCTCACGTCCATCTGTGTTCGTCACACCGGCGAAAGCCGGTGCCCAGTTCTTCAATGTTCCTGGATCCCGCCCTGCGGCTGGTCTTTAGCTGGTCTTTAGCTGGTCTTTAGGCCCAAATCTTCTTAGGACTCCTGGCCGTTAAAAAATACCCCAAAGACCCCACTCAACAATAACCCCTCCTGTTAAAATTACTCTTGTCAAGATTCGTAGAACTCTAAAAAATTTAATAAGGAGTCCTGAAAAATGAAAAAAATAACTGCAATCGCCTTGAGCGTCTTAATTTTGGGTGGTCAAGCGCCCCTCTTGCGGGCAGACCAAAACGCGAATCTCTCTTGGAAAGCCTCCGCAATTTTTGAACGGTTCCGGAATGCCTCCGATAAACGGGCATTGAGAAATGGGGCTATTGGAACGGCCGGCTTGACCGCATTCATGATGTATCAAGATATGAAGTATGTTCGGATTCTTACACCCCATTACATAAAAAATTACCTTCTTACCAGCAGCCCTCTCATCCTGGGAGTGGGTGCAGCAGCTTATTTTGGTTCCAAGGTAGATCAGGCTAACGGCAAGGGCAGAACAGGCTTTTTTGCAGGCAACTTGGCCGGCGCGGCTTTAGGCGGCGCGGCCGGAGCAATCATTGTGGCAGGGCACGAGATTTTCAGCGAATATTACATAATCCGACACCAGGAAAGATCGAATCTTGCCCTTTCTCTTGCCGCTCGAGCCCCTTTGAGCACAACGCTTAAACTTATTAAGGCGGAGCCTTATCTTTCTTCTGGAAAAATACTCCGGCAGGTCGCCACAGCCGGCATGGATGGGGCTTTCGGGGGTTTTAAATTCGGCATCGTAGTTGCTGGGTTGACCACAGCGGCTACCCTAATACTCGATAGAGTTCTTTTTTAAGCTAAACGCTGGCGGGCAGTTCTTCCGGGGGCGAGATTAATTTCTATAGTTGCCACTCGGGCAATGGTTTTCTGCCGCAACTGATCCGGATTTGGTTGGACATTTTCTGCATGGCAACCAGCATCTTGACTTTTTCCTCAATGGGCATCGCGGCCAATCCCCGGCGAAGCCGTTTTTTAGATTTAATCAGATGATTTATCAGCGAGCTTGGCTTTTTAGTCATAAAATTAATGTTTATTCTTGCCGTTTAATTAATCCGTGCCGGCGCAGGATTTTTTCAAGACGATTCTTGTCATATTTTGCCTGTTGATTAAGGATTTCCAGCCGTATTTTGTCTTTAGCGCGGCCGGTCTGAATCATAATGGCCATAAGATGCTCTACCCCAAATACCCGCACCTGTTCTTGACCGAATTTTTTTTGCTCCGCTTCTTCAAGCGCTTCCTGGACTAAGGCGTTATAAGGGACCAAAAATTGAACGGGAATGCCTTCAATGGCAATATGCTCTTTTTGTGGCTCGTATCCTTTATTTTTTAGATACCGGTAAATTGGTTCAAGTGAAATAATTGGCGATTTCTTGCCTTCAACAACAACAAAAACATCCAAATCAAAAGTCTCAACCGGCTCCGCATAAAAAAGAGCCGCCACCGCGCCGCCAATGGCGTAATTTTTGATAACCCCATCTCGCACCATCTCGTTTAATACGCCAATTGTCTTTTCCATCTAAACCTAAGTTTACCAGATGAAAAAGCTGGTCTTTAGACCCAAATTCTTCTAGGACTTCTAGCCGTTTAAAAATACCCCAAAGACCCTGTGTAAAAATAACCCCTCCTGTTAAAATTATGACAGGTTTTAACCGACCCCATTTGAAAAGTTCCATTTCACTTATGGTAGGGTTGTCCCAAAAATCAAAGAATTGAATAGACAAATGAAAAAACTGCTGCTAGCCTTACTTATTGGCACCCATGGAACAGTTCTTCAGGCATCCATAGAAGTCCAGGGGGAGCGGGCAATAGCGACCTTCGATGGCACGTTTGCCAGAAAAGCAAAGGGAGTGGTTTTTGGCGCGACCGCCGGGGCCGCAACCACCGGTTTCTTTGCGACTTTATTGCTTGCCGTAGCTCGGGTAAACCAAAATCCTTCCGAAGATGGTTCTCTTTTAGCTCAATTAGATAGCAAAAAACAAGAAATCGGCCGTGACCTTGCCTTGATTAGTGAAAACCCTTACAGGCGCCCCGCCTTACTAAAAGCCAAACCGTTTCTTGACGAGAGCATCGCTCGAACCCAAGCGAGAATAAAAAAAGCTGGGGCTTATCGTGAGTTGACGTCTAAACCTTGGCCCTTTATGAGGATGGCCCTATTAATAGGCGCCACATGGTCAGGAACAGGAGCCTTGGCAGCCACCTCGGCGCCATCCAGCTATTCAAAAAGCGACCGGATAGTTATTGGCGGCGTGGCTGGCATTATTTTGGGGATTCCAACTATACCCCTTTACGCCACTAAACGGCTGCCTTTTATGGTTAATCCCATGGGCGGTTTTCTAATGGGAGCCCTGGGAGCCTGGGTAGCTTCAGGTTTTTAAGCCAAAAATTAAACGCTGGAGGTACGAGGCAGATGGTGCCAGGCACTATCCACCACAGACTTCCCCCATCATCCCGATTTTCATCGGGAACCCTGGATACCGGCTTTGGTTCGACTACGCTCACCACAGGTCGCCGGTATAACGACCTGAACAGTTACTAGAAAACTAAAAGAACTCTCTAAGGATCCCCGATCAACTTTTTAACTTTTTCTAAGAGTCTTTCCACGTTGAAGGGTTTGGTGATGTAGTCGGTGGCGCCCAGCTGAACGGTTTTTTCAATCTCGCCAAGCTCATTAATCGTGGTCAGCATTAAAACCGGAAGTGTATTCATCTCGGGATCGGCCCGTATCGAGGACAAGACGTCCCAGCCATCCATTTCCCCGGGAAGCCGGATATCCAGAAGAACCAGGGCAGGTTTTTCTTTTAAGGCAACGTCTAAGCCGCCGGCGCCTTCTTTGGCTCGAATCACCTCATAACCCTTGCTGGTTAGGGCAAAGGCAATAGTTTCTCGCATGATCCTTTCATCGTCAACGATAAGAATCTTCTTTTTCTTTTTGCCCAATAGAAATTTTAAAGGAGAGCTAAACACTGGCGGGAAGCTCTTCGGGCGGCAAGAAGCCCCGGGCGCGCATCCGAATTAAAATCGTTTGAGCCATCCTGGCCACGTAGCGCGCGTTTCTGGCTTTAGAATACCGCGCCGGACTGGGAAGCAAGGCGGCCAAGGTCGCCGCCTCCTGGGGGCTTAAATCGGACGCGGGCTTGCCAAAGTAATGCAGAGAAGCGGCCTGGGCCCCATAAATTCCTTGGCCCCATTCCGCCACATTAAGATAAAGCTCCAAAATACGCCGCTTGCCCAGCCTCTCTTCCATCTCGCGCGCGATCATGAACTCTTTGGCCTTTCGAACAGGATTTTTTGAGGGGGAAAGATAAAGATTTTTGGCCAACTGCTGGGTGATCGTGCTGGCTCCATAGAAGAGCCTCCTTTTCTCCCAATTACGCCGCATTGCCGCCTCAAATTCATCCCAATCAATACCTTGATGTTCCCAAAAACGGCCATCCTCCGCCACGATGACCGCGTTTTTTAAATGAGGCGAAATCCTCTCGAAAGGAATCCATAACTGTATTCTAACGGGCTTCCTTCTTAATTTTTTTAACTCCAATTCGCGCAACCGCATTAAAGACGTTTCGGCGGGATTGCGGCGTTTAAGGCCGGCCACGTCCGGCAGCCATAGGACGTAGGCCGCCACGCCGATCATAGCTCCGGCGAAACAAGCTCCTATTGTCATTCTCATCCTGCTTATTTTACAGAAATTCGGGTCATTGCGATTTGCGCTTGCATTTTTGCCGTTGGCAGGTTACATACTAAAAGGGCCTGCGTTGCGGGCCTTTAGGAGGGAGCGTTGCGTAGTCTCCGGGAGATCGAATTTTTATTGATCGGCACCTTAATTGGGGCGGTCACGCTCGAGGGATTAATCGTGGGCAAGATCCTGGAGCGAATCATTTCTCTTTCCAAGCAATGGCAAGCGCGCCCGCAACTGGTTCTGGATTTCTTTTTGATCTTCGGACTTCTCCTGCTGATCGTGGTCGGGATCAACTTTATGATCGGTCTTTATATCTCAAGAAAAATTACGCGCCCGCTTCAAGGCCTTATCGCGGCATTAGAAGAGATCAAGAAAGGCCGGTTGACCGTCACGGTCGCCTCCAAGCCGGCCGATTTTTTGGGCGAATTGGTGACACAGTTCAACCAGTCCATCCACAGCGTGTTTCATGTCATCAACAGAGACCATGAATTCGTCGGGCAGGCCAGAGAAATTCTGGCCAACTGCCGCAAAACCTTAGCCGGGCAAGAAGCCCTGACCGGCAAAGAACGCGAAGAGATTGAAAAACAAATTTTTAAGGCCGAAGGCCTGATTTCCTTTGTCAATGAACACTTTTTGCTTAAAAAGGAGGATTAGCGCGGGTGCCAGCCAAGACAATATTCGTGATTGATGATGACGAATCTATCCGGGCTCTACTGGAGGTATTTCTGTCAACGCTGGGCTACAAAGTGTGCCTGGCCAAAACAGCAATCGAAGCCGACGGCCTTTTGGCCAAGAACAGCCGCCCCGACTTGATTCTCTTAGACATCATGATGCCCCAGCTAAACGGCCTGGAATTCGCCAAAAAGCTCAATGCCCAAGGGTCCCCGGCGATCCCAATCATCATCATGACCGCCTTGAAAGACGAGGAAACGGCGCGCGACGCGCTGGAAGCCGGCTGCGTGGATTTTATCAGCAAGCCATTTAGAACGGAGGATTTGAAGCGCCGTATCGAGCGGGCTTTAACGCCATGAAAGGATTGAATTTGAGGGTTTTTGGAGTTAACCTTCATGGGTAACAAAAGATCATTATTAATGAAACTTATGGGGGGCAGGGCGCGCGCTATTTTTTACGCCGGGGCGTTCGCGCTGCCGTTTCTGCCGGAGCCGAACGTCAAATTCGACATCCAGGAATCCCAACGGCTATTTGAAGAAGCCTCGCGCGCTCAAAACGCTTCCGCCTATGAAGAGTTCCTGAAAAAATACCCTAAAAGTTCCCTGGCGGCTGAAGCTCAATTGGCGATCGGAGAAATTCTGTTTCGCCAAGCCCTTGACCAATCGAAGGCCAAGCCGGACACCAAAGAGATGATCCTCGAAGATTTTTATAAAAAAGTTCTTGACGCTTATGAAAAAGTGCTTAAAAATTACGCCAAAAGCGCTCTGGCCGATTCGGCGCTATTTAGAATAGGCGAAATTTATTACAACCAAAAACGCTGGGAAGACGCGCGTTTGGCGTTCGAGGATCTTGCCGACCGATGGCCGCAGAGCTATTTGGTTCCCGAAAGTCTTTTGGCTTTGGTCCATACCGACATGGCCCTGGAGCTCTATGAAGCGGCAGCCACGGATTTGGAACGCCTGCTTTCAAATTACCCGGCCTTCTCCCAAAAACCGGAGGCGGTATACGCCCAAGGGCTAATCCAGATGCAAAAAAGCCTTTACGACCAAGCGGAGGAAACGTTTAAGAAACTCGACAACAAGCCGGAGGCTATTTTTTATTTAGGGCAAACCTATCTGCGCCAGAACAAGCCGCTCTTGGCGGTCACCGCCTTCAGGCGCCTGATCAACAATTTTCCCGATCATGAAATGGTGGAAGAAACCCGATTTTTTGTGGCCGAGTCCTTCTTTATGGCCAATGATTTGGAAAGCGCCGTCACGGAATACCGCCGCTTCTTGACGCTCTACCCGGGATCGCCTCTGAAAGCGGGGGCTCATTTCAGGATAGGCGGCGCCTTGTTCAAAAAGAAGGAGTATCTCGACGCCCGCGCCAGCTTCGGATTCATTTTGACTCATTTCCGCACCGACGCTTTCGCGCCGTTATCTCAATTTATGATCGGGGAATCTTATCTGGCCGCGGGGCAGCTGCCGGCCGCTATTTTGGCTTACGGCGAATTGCTGAACTCCTTCGCCTACAGTCCCATTGCGGCCACCGGGTACCTGAAATTAGCCTGGTCTCACTACCAACTGCAAAACTACAAACAAGCGGCGGAAGTGGCGCAAAAATTTTTAAGCTTTTACCCGGAGCACGTCCTGGCCAAAGAGGTTTATCTTGTCCTGGGCAACAGCCTTTATAAGCAAAAAGAATACCAGCAAGCCATCGTGGCTTTTCAACGCATTATTGACCTGGCTCCCGAATCCGAAACAGCCGAAGCCGCTTTCCTTTTGATCTACCGCTCTCACATGGCCCTTAAAAACTACGACCAGATGATAACGGCCTACCACTATCTGCTCAAGCTCCATCCGCAGGTCAATTCCAAATGGAGGAGTTATAGCTACCTCTACGCGGCGGAGGCGTACCTCTCTCTGGGCTTGGTGGATGAAGCGCAATCCATTTACGAGACCCTTCTTCGCGTGCATAAGGGGGGAGACGTGGCCCGTTTCGCTCAAGACGGCCTGGCCTGGTGCTACTTTCAAAAAGGGGACTATGCCAAGGCCGAAGAAGAAAGAAAAAAACTTCAGGAAATCTTGGTCAAAACACCTGATCCACATCTTGGCAGTTCCAATGATTATGAGGCGGGCAATACCCTTTTTAACGCCAAGCGCTATGAGGAGGCCCTGGCGCGTTATGAAAAATTCCTGCTGGAAAACCCGGACTCCGAACTCGCGGTTGAAGCTCTTTATCGAAACGCTTTAAGCCTTTACCAGCTCAAATACTACCGGGAAGCGATGGATGGCTGGCAAAAACTGGAGGGAAGATTTCCGGGCCACAGCCTGGCTGAAGAGTCCGCGTTCCAAGTAGCGGACACCCTGTTTCGAGCGCAAAAATATCAAGAATCTATCGACTATTACAAAAAAATTCAGGAACGCTACCCGCGCAGTTCCAAAATTCCTTTAACCAGGATACGCATCGCCCAAACGCTCTACAACTCCAACCGGGACGCCGAAGCCTTGGAGGCTCTGCAGGAATTTTTCTCCCTGCACGCCAAAGATCCCAAGGCCATTGACGCTTTGGACCTGGCGGAAGCCGTTTTGGACCGCAATCCGGCCATGGAGCCCAAAACGGTCCTGGCTAAAATCGCCCAATCCTCCGCCAAAACCCCGATCGCGGGCGAAGCGCAGTTTAGGCTGGCCAAGCGGCTCTTCGAGAAAAAAACTTATGAAACCGCCATCACCGAATTTCAAAAATTTACCGTTGATTTTACCGACCACCCCTCCCTGCAGGAAGCCCAATTCCTGCTGGCGGAATCTTACTTCAGCTTAAATCTCTATGAAAAAGCAACGCCGGTTTACGAGCGCTATCTGACCAGCTTTCCCAAAGGCGAACACAGGGCCGCGGTCTTATTCAGGCTCGCCAACGCCTACTATAACCTCAAAAGTTACCGGGAGGCGGCGGCCAACTACAACCAGCTTTTGGAGGAATTTCCCAATTCCGCTTTTAACAAAGCGGCCCAGTTTAACATCGCCCTGGCTTACAAGGCGCTTGGAGAATCCGACCAAGCGGAGCAGGCTTACCGGCGTTACTACGAAAAAAACGCCGGGGAAGAGAACGCGCCGACCGCACTATGGGAAATCTACGAAATCAGCAAGGAGCAAAAAAATTATGACGAAGCTTTGAAAGCCCTGCAGGAGCTCGAAGCCAAAACGGATAAAACCGGCCCAGCGATGCTTGAAATCCGTCTGCGCTACGCAGAGCTGGCCGAGGTCAGGGGAGATCTAAAAACCGCGACCCAACATTACGAAATTCTTAAGCGCCAGGGGCCGGCTCAAAATGCCTATCGCCTGCAAGCCTTGGTCCAGCTGGGCGCCATCTATGAGAAAGAAAAAAATTACGCCCAGGCGATCGAGGTTTACAACGATTTAGCCCGAAACGCCTCTTCGGCGGAAGTTTCGCGCGCCGCCTCCGATCGAATTTTGGCCTTAAAAAACGCCCAGGAACTTTTAAAACACGGCTCCAAAATGATCGCGGAGGAAACGGTGGATAAAGCGGCTCCGGTTAAGCAAGAAAAACCCGCTGCCAAAACCAAAAAGTTGCCTGTCCAAGAGAAACAACCCCTGCCGGGAGTGGGGGAAAAACCATCAAAATGAGTAATAAAAATTTTTCCATTTCCCTTCCCTTTGTCACCTTTGTCACCTTTGTCACCTTTGTCACCTCTCCCCCTTTCGCCTTTTCCCAGCCTTCTCCTGCCAAGCCCGGCCAGATTCTCTTCTCCCCTAATGGCGATGGACTAAAAGATATCGCCATCTTCCGATTGGCTATTTCGGACCCGCAGAATGTGGCCGCGTGGGAATTCATCATCCGAAACGCTTCGGGCAAAATGATCAAAAATTTTTCCGGCAAGGCGGCTCCCCCCCAAGCCTTGGAATGGGACGGCAAAGACCTCAATAACCAATTGATAACGGACGGGCTTTACAGCTACGCGCTTGAAATCGTGACCAAATCCGGTAACCGGGTGGCCATGTCGCCTCAAGAGTTGATTTGCGACCGGCAAAATCCTTCCGTTTCTGTCGATGCCGAACCCAAGTTATTCTCGCCCAACAACGACGGGTCCAAAGACAACACCGTATTTCACATCAAAGCTTTTGACGCCAACGGCATCCACAGCTGGGTGCTTAAAATCATGGATCCCTTGACCGGCGTCATCGCCCACTCTTTCGACAACGTGGGCCAGCCGCCGGATACGATCACCTGGAACGGCCAGAAAAAATCGGCGGAGCCCGTGGCGGATGGAACCTACGCGTATATGCTGACAGTCCGGGACCGCGCCGGAAACACCGTTTCTTCGGAAATCGACAAAATTCAGCTTGACCGGGAAATACCGGTCACCACGGTTGAGGTTTCTCCGATGCTGTTTTCACCCAACAAAGACGGCCGCAATGACACCGTAACTTTTCAAATTAAGCCCTCTCCGGATAAACGCGCCGAAAGCTGGGAACTCCAAATTTTAAACCCGAAAGGAAAACTGACCAGGCGTTTTGAGGGTGTGCAGGATCCTCCCCGCGAATTAATTTGGGACGGCCTGGACGCCTCGGGCCAGCTGGTCGAGGACGGTGACTACCAATTCGTATTTAAAGAAAAGGACCCAGCCGGCAACACCGCCACCACGCCGTCTAAAACCATCAAGGTGGACAAAACGCCGCCCACGGCCACCATGAAAATTGATCCCGAGCTTCTCTCGCCCAACGGCGACGGCATATTCGACAAGGCCGATTTTAATCTCAAAATCCAAGATCAAAGCCTCATCCGCTACTACCGCATAGAAATTAAAAACGACGTGGGCATCGTCAAAAAAACTTTCTACGAGGAATCCGCGCCGCAGTCCCTGATCAGTTGGAACTGCGCGGACGACAGCGGCAAAACGCTCCCGGACGGCCGCTATACCTACAACCTTAAAGTCCAGGATGCCGCGGGCAATGAAACAACCACGTTCGAGCAAACCGCTCAAATCGACACCACAGCGCCCTCGGTCACCTTAAATCTTGAGCCCAAACTGCTTTCGCCCAACGGCGACGGCGTGCGCGATGAGGGAGTATTCCGACTAACAGTGGCCGACGCCTCGCCGATAGAAAAATGGGCGCTGGTGATTTATGCCGAAAAGAGCCCTTCGTTGCCCTTAATGACATTTGAAGGCGCCGGCGAGCCTTATCCTGAAATCCGCTGGAAAGGAACGGATAAAAACAACGCGGTCCTGCCGGATGGCGTCTACAGCTTCCATGCCCGCGTTGAAGATAAAGCCAAGAACGTGCGGGTTACGCCCGCTCAAAACTTCATTATCGGAGCGGGCCGCCCCATCATTGAAATCGGGGCCCAGGAACCTAATTTTTCACCCAACGCGGACGGCGTTTTTGACCGCAATGGTTTTAAAGTCAAGATTCAATCCTTTAATCCTATTGAAAAATGGTCCCTCCAGATCTCCGGAAAAGGCGAGCTGACCGTTAGAAACATCACCGGAACAGGCGCGATTCCGGCAGAAATTCCCTGGAACGGAGAAAACGACGCCAAGCAGATTTTGCCGGACGGGATTTACTCCTACCGCTTAAACGTTGAGGACGAGGGCGGCAACATCGCGCAGTCGCGGCAAGCCGAAATCCAGATTGACACCACGAAACCTTCCGTCACCGCCGGATCCCCCGCCGTCGCCTTCTCTCCCAATAACGATAAATACAGGGATTCCTTTACCATCGGCCTGGCTTACCTTGACGTCAGCCCGGCCGCCAAATGGAATTTAGCCATCAGGGATGCGAACAAAAAAATGATCAAAGAATTCTCCGGGGCCGGAACTCCCCCGCAGGAAATCGTCTGGGACGGCAAAAACCAAACCAATCAAACCGTGCCGGACGGTGAATATAACTACCAATTTAGCGCCCAGGACGCCGTAGGCAACGCCCAGTCGACTCCGGAACAGGTCGTCAGGGTGGATAACACCCCTCCCGAAATCAAACTGGCGATCAATCCCGATTTGTTCTCGCCCAACGGCGATGGCGAGAGAGATGAAACCACGTTCACGTTAAGCGAAAAAGACGCCTCGGACATCTCCGAATGGCGCCTGCTCATCTACGCCGCGGACGCAAAATTGGCCCGCACCATTGAAGGAGGCGGCCGAGCACCCCAAGAAATCAAATGGGACGGGACGGATAACCAAAAATCAGTCCTCGCCGACGGCCGGTACAAAGCGATCCTGGAGGTCAAAGACGCCCTGGGCAATACCGGGCGGGGGCCGGAGGTTTTTGTTCGTATCGATAATTCGAGACCTGAATTGACGGTGGTGGCTCAAGAAGAAGACGTGGCGCCCCTGGTGGCGCGTGGCGCGGCCGAAGACAACAGCGATCGCATCGTCATCACCCTGGCGGCAGAAGTTTTATTTGAAACCGGGGTCGCCATCGTCCGGCCCGAGGCCAAAGCCACTCTTGCCCAAACGGCCCACACGCTCAAGCTCTACCCCAAACGCAGAATCAAGGTGATCGGCCACACCGACAACGTTCCCATTCGCACCAAAGAATTTCCTTCCAACAATGATCTCTCACTCGGCCGCGCCAAGTCAATCATTCAGTATTTCTCCGAAATAGAAGGAATCCCCGCGGAACGCTTCCAAGCCCTCGGCCGGGGCGACACCGAACCGATCGCCTCTAATGAAACTCCGGAAGGGAAACAAAAAAACCGGAGGGTTGAAATTATTCTGGAAAAAGAAAGAGCGGCCCCCGCCGCACTCAAGATTTCCATTCCCGCTAAGCAAGGAGGAGGAACCAAAAAATGATGGAAAGCATAAATTATCTGGAGATTTTAAAATCCAGCTTTACGATGGTGATTTTGATCGGATGCTCAATCCTGTCTTTAACCATCACGATCGAACGCTGGCTCTTTTTCAGGAAAATCAAAGCCAACATGAATCTCTTGGGCCAAATAGATCATTTAGTCAGCGGCAACAAACTCAAGGATGCTCTTTCGATTTGCGAAAAACAGCCGGGGCCCATTACCAACGTGGTCAAAGCCGCCATTGTTAACCATCAAAAATCAAAGGAACAAGTTTCCGATCTCTTGACCGCGGTCCGTCTTGAAGAAAAAACCAAGATGGAAAATCTTTTAAGCATTCTGGGGACCATGGGCAACACCGCCCCCTTCATCGGACTCTTTGGAACCGTAGTCGGCATCATCAAGGCGTTTCATGACCTGGCCCGCTCCGGTTCGGGGGGTCCCTCGGTCGTGGCCGCGGGCATAGCGGAAGCGCTGGTCGCTACCGCGGCCGGATTGGCCGTAGCGATTCCGGCGGCCGTCATCTACAACTACTTTTTAAGAAAAGTCAAAGTCGTTTCAACCGCCATGGAGGCGACGTCGCTGAAGATCTTAACGCACTTATGAAAATTTTACGAAGTAAAATTTTAAAGATAGTAGATAATAGATCATGGATAATAGATAAAAAAATGTCTTTTTTCCTATCTACTATCTACTATCTACTATCTACTATCTACTATCTCTTCGCGCAGCGAGGCTTTTTATGGATGAAGACGCTCCGATAACCGACATTAACGTCACGCCCTTGGTTGACGTTTCGCTGGTGCTGGTCATCATTTTTATGGCGGTTGCCCCTTTTGTGCTTCAAGCGGGAATTAAGGTTCTTCATTCCAAAGGAAGCAAGGTTTCCACCGGAAAAGCCGCCATTGCGGAAAACGTTCTGATTAAAATGACGGCCAAAGGCCAAATTCTGGTCAACAACCAAAAAACCGGCATTGAAGAGCTCCCCCGGGTGGTCAACCATGCTTTAAATAAAAGCCGGGACAAAATGGTGATCATCCAGGCGGAGGAAAAAAACAGGGTGGGAGAGGTGGTCGAAGTCATGGACTTGTCAAAACAGGCGGGAGCCAAAAAGCTGGCCCTCATGAAAGAATGAAAATTTTACCGGGTAAAATTTTAAAGATAGCAGATAATAGATCATGGATAATAGATAAAAAAATGTCTTTTTGCCTATCTACTATCTACTATCTACTATCTACTATCTCTTCGCGGAGCGAGGAGGCTTAACATGCACGCGGGCGGCGGCGATGATTCGGGACCGATTGTGGGGATTAACGTGACCCCATTGGTCGACGTCTGCCTGGTTTTGGTCATCATCTTCATGGTGACAGCCCCGCTTTTCATGCAACCCATCATGCAAATCGATCTTCCTCTGGCCCGCACTCAAGAGGGGGAGGAAAAAGAAAACATCACCGTCACCATCTCAAAAGAGGGAAAATTCGCTTTAAATCAAAACGAAATGCCGGATATTGAAACGCTGAAAACCCAATTAAAAAGGAAGCTGGATCGAAGCATGGACCGCTTTGTCATTGTCCGGGCGGACCGGGCCGCTTTTCACGGCCAGGTCATCGCGATGATGGAGATGGCCAAGAGCCTGGGGGCCAAATCCATCACTATAGCGACGGAACAAAAGAGGGAAAATTGATGGCTATCCATTTAGAATTGCGGCTGATCTCCTCTTTTTTTACTTCGCTGGCCCTGCATATTCTGATCCTTGGCCTTTATTTTTTCCTTAAATCCATGGAAGAAAAAAATTTGACCATTATCACGGACGTGGAGTTAATTGAGCCTGCCTCCGCCGAGCCCGAGGACGCCCTGCCGCCGGCCCAGCGCGCTCCTCAAAGCGCGTGGGAGTTCTTAAAGCTGGCCCTGCCTAAAATCAAAGAATCAGCGCCCATGGACGTGCAAATCGAACAGAAAAAGGAGGAGCGGCGCCTTGAATCCATGGAAAAATTGGTGGATACCAACCAAAACCGTTTTCGTCCGGAAGCCATCAAACTAGACGACCAGAGCCGCGCCCCCGTTCAAAAACTCTCCGACGTCATGACGCAGGCAACGGACACCAAACCCGTAAAAATAGCGGACCTCGCGATGGTGAAGGATATCCAGCTCGAAGACGTGGGCGCGAAGCGCGCCCCGGCCGAAGTCGTGGCCGCCATAGAGTTTAACCAGCAATCCGAGCGCCCCCGAACCTCTCTAAAAGATATACAGGTGACCACAACCAAAACTACCGAGGTTAAAACAGCGGCTCCCCGGCAAGCTTTGCCGGCGGACATGACCTATGCGCGCCCCAAGGCCACAAGCGGCGCGGCCATCGCAACCTCGGGCCTTCCCCTGGGTTACGGCAAGGGCCAGGTCAATATCGACAGCGGCCCGCGCCGCGGTCCCGCGGCCGCCGGTGGCAACATCCAAGCCATGACTCAACAACCTAAGGAAACCAAGGCCGAGGTCATCGAACAAACTAAAAAGAAAGCGGTCGAGATCACCGGACCCTTGTCCGGCAGAAAAGTCTTGAAAGCCTATCTGCCTCAACTTCCGGATTGGGCCCTTCAGGAAGGTTTCAAGGAGGCGCTGGTGGTGATCCGTTTTTCGGTGGCGCCGGACGGACGCGTGGTGGAAGGCGCCCGCGTAGAAAAAACATCGGGATACGGCCGGCTTGACCGCCTGGCGATCGAAACGCTTTACCAATGGGAATTCGCGCCCCTGGGCGCCGAGCAAGCCCAGTCTACCCAATGGGGGTTCATCACTTTTAGGTTCCTAATAGAATGATAAAAATATTGACGGTTCTTCTTTTGTCGCTCGGCCTTACCTCGGCAAGGTCCGAACAAACGCCGCCCACCGAAGCGGGGCAATCCACCGAAGTCGTGATCAAGGGCGAGGAAACCAAAAAAGTCACCAGTGAGAAGCCGCCCCCGGACATTCCTATTGATGAAAATGAGGCCCTGGAAAAAACTCTGCGGGCTGATGACACCCTGTTTTTAACTAAACCGTTTCTTTTAACCGGCTGGAAAAACACCTTCCCGTCCAGCTTGTTTAATCCGCGGCTGGTGCAGCCCTGGCGGACCAGCATTTCGCAGGCTCTGCAATTTAACCTGGCCGAACGCCTGGCACGCGTGGTCAAAGTCAGCAGGAGCAAGCATATGCCTATCTTGTGGACCTTGACCGTGGTGGACCAAGAAGGCCAGGTCTTCCAACGCTTCGAAGGCAGCGGGCAGCCTCCCAGCCTTCTGGTTTGGAACGGACAGAACGACCGCCAGGAATGGGTGGAGGCCGGGCAGTCCTATTCCACGATTTTTGCTTTCAAGGATCCGATCGGCGTTCCCTATACCGACGTGGGCGAATCGCTTGAAATTTTGGGGTTTGTTCACCCGGGCGAGCGCGGGCTTCATATGAGCCTAGACTCCAAACTGCTCTTCGGCGCTCAAAAAGACCAGACCGAGGTCAAGTTTCAAGGTGGAAAAAATTTGTTGCGGGCCGCGGCGGATTTCATCAAGCGCAGCCACTACCAACTTCCCCTGACCGTTGAGGCTTACGCCGAAAATATGGCGATCGCGACCAAACAGGCCCAGGCTCTCAAGAGCTATCTTCTCGAGGAGCTGGTGGTTCCGGAAGGTTTAATCGAAGCCGCGCCTAAAATAGCGCCCTTTGCCGAGCGCCACGCCGAAATCCTGATTCACACGAAAAATTAAACTTTCTCGCCAGGAGCCTCTGACAGCTGGCTTTCGATCTCCTTGATCTTGGATTGGGCATTGGTGTAATTGAAGCCAAAATAGGCGCTGCCCAAGAGTCCCACCACAAAAGAAACAACGGTGGCGATGATGCCTAAGACCAAAGCTTCGCCAAAACCCGCGATACCCAAAAGAATCGAACCCGCGCCCAGAATTCCTTTCAGAGGCTCTTCTTTTTTAACAGCCTCCCTTAACAAATAAAGCCCGGCAAGGATGGAAAGTCCTGAAAGGCCGTAACCAAATCCTTCCGCCACTCTATCCGAATGAAAAAGGAGCAAGGAGGTGCCGACGGTCGCCATACTGCCGGTGATGGTCAGCCATTTGCTCTGCTCTTTAGCTCGAGCGCGATAATGCGCCAGCTGTTTTCTTAATTCCTCGGGGGTTGCCGACGCTTTCGACTCGCGCGCCGTGGTTTTACTGTCAGGATTCCGGGCATCCTGCGGCCGGCGGCTGGCTAAATCCTCCGGCTGGACCGGCTCCGCTAAACTGCCGGGAGCCCCCATTTCCGATTGATCAAAAGAATTGGACAGAGCCGCAAAACTCTCTTCAAGCGCAGGGGTTTTTGCCTGGCTGAAAGCCAGGACGGGCAGGGAAAGAAAAGTCAGAACTGAAACGATCCGTTTCATTGACATAATATTTCCTCCTTAAACTCGAATGATGTGTTTATTTTGACACAACCCAATCTTTTTTTCCTGGGCCTTTTGGGTAGCTAAATCATAGGGCCTTGGGCCTACGGAAATTTGGGCATTAAGACTAATTAAGACTGATTGCCCCAAGGTCGCAGCAGTTCCGTAAACCTGCCCCCTAACCATTCCGTTTTTCGAGAGTAATTCCACCCTTCTGGTTTACTGAGCAAATTCGCATTCGTAAAATGGTGGCGCTTAGGTATTTACACTGATATTACTATATGTTACAG
>JACQJO010000017.1 GCA_016205025.1 Elusimicrobiota bacterium | reverse complement strand
GGCCGTCAGCGCTCTCTGGGATTGGCGGGGTCTTAAAATTCTTCACTACCGCTTAGCGGATTTCATTGCCCGGACACTGGTCTGGCCGCCGCCGGGAAGGCAGGGATTAAGGGAGGTGAATATTTTTCCCTAATGTCCAGGTACACTGCTCTTGAAAATTTAGCAATACCTGCTAAACTTGAAACAGCGCAAAGGATTCATCAGAATGCTCCCGACAAAAACGAAAAACTTTATAATAAGCGCCTCCATCTGGCTCGTTGCTACTTTAACGTGCCAAGCCCAGGAAAAACCTGCGGAACTTCGTTATTTTTATTATCCGGGAACGCAAGCTGTTGTCAACGGTTGCGCAGACAAGACCGCATTGGTTCCACCCGGAAATTGGACCACAGAAGAAAAAGTCAGCGCGCATTGCGACTGCCGCGTGAAAGGCGAAACAGAAGCAATGTGTTCCGTTCCAGAAAACACAGAAAACACAAATAAATCGTCAAAAATACAAAAAAATTTCGAGTTGTTCTGTCATACTGCTTCTAATAAAGTCACTAGTATATGCAAAACAAAGTTAGAACAACTTCGAAGGGACGAAATAACTTTCAGTATTAATCCCGATAAGCAACCCGGCTGGTACGGGCTTTTTGACAGTCAAACCAAAGTCATCGTAGTGGGTCAAACTCTTCATATATTCCTTGAAAATCTGGATCCAAGCGATCCGCGAAAAGATATCAAGATTATCGCGCCGAATTCTTGTCAACAGAATCCTAGTAATCCTATATCCGCCCAAAATGCCAAAGAAAACAAAATTCAAATTAAGTGTTCGGGTCAGGGAACTGTCACTATTAGACTAGGTGAGGGAAAAAACCAACTGGAGGAAACGATAACTATCCAATATTCCCACCCAGCAGCCGCGCCGGCACTGCCGGCCAATTCTGGCAAGACCGGTAGCGGCCAAATACCCAAGCCGCCAAGCGTAGAAAATGCCGCCGGTCTTAGCAATCAGTTCATGGGTGGAAACTCCGCAGGAAAACTGCCGGGCGATGGAACGAAGATCAACCCGAATAACACCGTACCCGCTGACATCTCCAAAACACAACCCAATAGGAGTGTAACAGAAGGACGCATAAAGACTGCACCTCCTAAACCACCAAAAGAACAAATACAAGAACGAATCGTAAAATGCATATCAGCCCTTGGAAAAAATCCTACCCCAGAACAAAATCAAAACTATCGGTCTGAATTAGAAAATTTAAAAAGCCTTAGAACTGATGCCGCGAGTTTCACTAACGAACAAATCGTAAAGAAACTAAAAGAAATTCCCTTCTCCTGCCCCCAGTAAGTCTTTACTGAAGCGACGGGATGGTGCCAGGCGCCATCGGGCCCATAAACCTTTCAGAAAGCGGCGGATTTCATCGTGGCTGCCGGCCAAAAGAAATGAAAATTGAACCAAAAGTAGGGACAGACACTATTTATTTTTTAATAAATAGTGTCTGTCCCTATTGGCAAGGACGCCAAATGAGATGCCGCAAGAATTAAGTGAGGGTGTCCCCGGAATTAGAAGCATCTATTCCGAAGATAAAATCGGGCTATAATGACCGCAAGCAAGACTCCCATTGTGATAGAAAGGATGGCCTGTTAAACTTATGATGCAAACCATGAAACGGTATTTATTGGATGTCGTCATTGAGAAGGATGAAAATGGTTATTTTGCCCATTGCCCTGGCCTTCAGGGTTGCTATTCACAGGGCGATACCTACGAGGAAGCTCTGGAAAACATCCGCGATGCCGTTAAGCTGAACCTAGAGGACCGGATAGCCTCCGGGGAACCGGCTCCTACAACCCAGGCCATTAGCGTTACCAGCCTTGAAGTGGCGCTATAGTTGCCAGGGGCGGCCTTGAAATTACCTCGATTAACAGCCGATCAGCTTATTCGCGCCATTTCCAAGGCGGGTTTTTCTGAAATCCGGCAATCAGGCAGCCATAAGATTTTTAAGAATGCCGAAGGCAAGCGCATAACGGTTCCCTATCATAAGGGCAAGACACTTCATCCCAAGCTGGTCCAGGCGGCCATCCACGACACGGGCCTGTCTCTCGAGGAATTTTTAGGGTTGCTTTAAACGCGGTTTCTGGAAATGGAAATAGGCTACGAGATCTACTCCGGCATCGTCGAAGGCGGATAGTGCCAGGCACTATCCGTATTGCTTCCGGAATCGAATTAGGTATTACGTCTCCCCCGAATTAAATTATCTTTTTGCTTGAGCGCGATTATATTGAACCGTTTTGACAACTCCTATCGCCAATGCAGCAAGTCCACCCCAGAAAAGAGTTTTGTTGAAATAATATGCGGGATTTCTTACCGTTTTGACCTCTTCGCCCAAAATGGATAAATTGAAACTTTGAAGTCCTGTTCCATTGGCGGGCCACTGCTTTTTCACCTCGCCACTGACCCACTTAGCCAATTTTCGTGATCCGAATACCTCAAGGGAAATATCCTTCCATGATTTACCTATTACCGGCTGCCAGGCACGCGGATGGCTCTTTGCTGTTGTTTCCAAAATCCAGCTCTCTCTATGAGGGAGCATAATTTCGGATTGTTTAACTCTTCTAGCTCGAGTAACAATACTTAACTCCTCTTCGCGCAAAGGGTTATAAGAGGCATCGGGAGAATGTTCGTATTTGAAATAGGTTTCAATGGCAACAGCGCGGACGCCACGTTGTCGGAATTTCTCAAAAATTCTGACTAACTCATCTTCACCAGGGGGATCTTTCATTGGATTTGGAACTCGCATTTCCGAATCGGCCTTTATGACTTCCACCAGAGGAGTAACCAAGGTTTTTGTTTTTCTAATAAGGCCGAAGCCGCGCACCATACCTGCAACACTAGCGCCGCCTCCCCCTATGACCCAAGCCGCACATTCTACTCTCTCTTTCGCATTTTCAAGGCGCGCGTTGCCATCTTTAACACTAATAGAAACAAAGAAAAAAGACAGCGTCACAACAATTGTTTTTCTCATGCACGAATCTCCTTTGATCATAAGATCACGAACCCATTTCCTTATATTATCACGATAGCCAAATTTTAACCTGGGTCCTTTGGTATCAAAAATAGTAAGTCTAAAGGCCTATATATAAATGGGTCTTTAGTTGTCGGTATTTAGTTGTCGGTATAGTCTGGATACCGGCCTTCGCCGGTATGACGGACGGGGGGCGCTAAGATCAATCCTACTTTTCGACGGTCAGGGTTGCTTCTTTGTGGTTGGTCATTAAGACGTTGTAGGGCAGACCCCCCGGATGAGTCCTGACCGCAAAGAACAAAATCTTTCGAGCTAGAGAGCATTGCCTTTCCCTGGTATCCTTAAACAAGAAGCTCGGCATCATGAAATGGTTAATTAGCCTGGCACTGTGGGGGCTAAACGGCCCTCTTTTTGGCGTTGAGGTCATCTGTTTGCCATCGCAAGACCGGGAGGTACCCCTCCGGTTGGCCGAACTCAACGCGGCCTGCCCATTAGTTAACTCTTCATTTCAATACCAACAAGCCGAAAGGTTAAGCGATAGCACTGCCGGCATCAGCTTGATCAACAAAGCCTTAAAAGACGGCTGTCTTACGGACAAAAGCAAACCGGGATGGGAAAAACTGTTAATTGATTCCCGCCGCATTGCGGACGAAAATTGCGGCATCAGCTTAAAAACAAGAGCCGCTGATCTATTTAATCCTGTTGATAAAAGCGCGCCCAAAGAGGTTGAGGAATGCTGGCAAAAAACATGCAAGCAACTGGCCACGCTCCTACCCCAAGCCATCAACATCCTTCAATCCCTAGGTTTAGCCTCCAACCCGGATGGTGCCAGGCACCAAATGGGCATTTTTGGCCATTTGGTGCCTGGCACCATCCGTAAGGATGCCGCGAATCCTCAATCAAACCACGCCAAACTGGGGAAAACATTCAGCCGCGAAGCGAAAACGGCCGAGCGGGCCTCTTCGGTGGCGGCTTTGCTTACCGGGTCAAATGCCGCCGCGATCACGCGTCCGAGTGGTTTCAAAAAAATCAAGGTCCACTACAGCGACCTGCCGGTGGTTCGTATAAATCAAGAAAAAAATCAAGAAGCGCCATTTAACGACTTCCGCCAGAATCCTACGGTTAAAGAAGAGTGCGAAGATTTAAAAAAAATCGGTTCATTTAGGGCTTTAAGCCAAGGATTTTTATGGGGACTTGAAGATACCGGAATGGGCATGGCCACGCTTGCAACACTGGCCAACCCGCGCGGTCAACAAATGCTCCAAGCCATAAGCTACCGCCAAGAGGTGCGCGAACACCACCTCGCCTGCATACCACAAGAGCGCGATCAATGGCTTATTCCCGGCCGTTTGATCGGCATCTCAGCGCCCACTATAGCCACGATAGGTTATGGACTGGCGGCCAATGCCGCCCGAGGAGCGCTTGCCGCAACGGCAGCCCGAGGAATTCTGACGCGCCACCTCTCTCCAACCGGAGCGGTTATTGCTGTCAACTTGACAGGGGATGCCCTGGCCTGGGGCGCCAGTGAAACAATATGCTCTTCGGCTGACCTGCGCTTTAGTATTCCCTGCGTTGCGGCCGTGGTTGCCGCGGGAGGAAAGGGAATTTATCGCGGCCTTTCTCTTTTAGACAACCTTACAGCGGTTCGAAACTCCGTTGACGACGCCTACCGGACCCTGGGATTAAAACCAGACGCAACTCTCCAAGAAGTCAAATCCGCCTACAGAAAACTGGCTCGCGAGCACCATCCGGACTTTCATGCGCAAAAATCGCCCAAAGAGCAGCTCGATTACGCTGACAAGATGAAAAAAATCAATGCGGCCTACCAAATGCTTGATAAACGGATGGGCAAGACCGGACAAAAGAAAAACACGAATTCTCCGCCCAGCAGCGAAGAAATTTTATTCTCCGTACGCGAACATGGCTTAATGCCGGCACGCCTAATCAGAAAACGTGGAGAAAACTATTTGGGATCTGCGGATCGACCCGTAAGCCGCCATCTCTATGGCACTGTCTACGAGGCCAGTGGAACAGAACTAGAAAAAATAACAAAGCTGCAACATGCTCTTAATAATAATCATTTCTCACCTGTTTCTGTCATGGCCGAGCGACCATACGAACAACTAGGTGAATTCAAACCGAATACTCAAAACCGATTTCAGTATGGTGCTATTTTTCTGCAAAAACTGGGTTCCAGAAAAGGTTTAACGAGGTTATATTCGACAGAAGTTATAACAAGTGGACCAAGAAGCCTAAAAGACATTGATGCCATCTTTGTTCCGGAACATCTAGTAGAACAAGTCAAACGAGCTTTTTTTGGCTATGAAGGAAAAATTGTGCCGGTCCGAATTCCGTCACAAAAACACATCCCCAAAGACGAGCAACGTCCGGATTGGACCTCGGCCATAATGGCCTACACGCAAACCCACCCCTCGCCCTTCTATTGGTTGCATGGCCTTAGACTCCCAACTCCGGAAGAGGAGGCAGGATTATCAACTCTTACCGCGCTTGATAACCCTCAAGGGAATTCCGGGGGCGCCTCGCTTAATCCACCAAAACAGACGCCAAGTGAGATGCCGCAAGAATTAAGTGAGGTGTCCCTGGAATTAGGAAAAACTTCTCCAACGAAAATCCAGCCAGCAAACAACCCCGAGACAAACGGGGATATTTTCGAGAAACTTCCAGAAAAAGAAATCTATCCCGAAACGGAAATCCGGAAACATTTTCGGGTTTTGCCGCATCAAGTTGAAGGGTCGGCGCTGTCTTTTAAATCCAAAAAAATAGAAATAGAAACTAATCCCGGAACAAAAGAAAAACTTGTCGTAAAAAGCTGGCTCATAGAAGCGGATGGCAAAACAAGGGCTCAAAAAGAATTTTTAGGGCGAGCTATTATTCGAACATTTTTCTCTGATACTTTAGAAACCACTCAAGCCACTGCTTACAAATCAGAGGGAGAAATCCATCTCGTGACACCTTATCTTGAGGACGTGGGCGCTAACTACCACAAATATAAACAGTTGGCTCCTGCAGCAAAAAGAAAGCTGGCTATTTTTGATCTAGTATTTGGTTATTACGACGCCCATCATGGAAACATACTCCTTGGCCGTACAAAACCTTTGGTTAATGACTTTGAAGATTTGGATACCGATCCTACCGTTGTAACTCCTGCGGATATCGATACGAGCAAAAGATTCCGCGATCAAATTCCTTACATTAATGAAACGGGAACAAATAATATCGAACCGCTCCTAGAGGAACTCGCGATTTGGAAAAAAAAATTAGCTGTAGGTTCGCCGCAGCGCAACCGCCTCTCTATTCTCGCTTTTGAACACGGACTCGATCCCGATCGGTATCTTCAAGCCATCGATGCTAATCTCAATAATTTTGAGCAAAACCTAAGAAAGCTGATTGTTATTGTGACGGGTCAAAACCCCCTGCCGCTGACCGAAACTCCATCCAAAGAAATGCCCAAATCCCAACTTGGAGCAACCGTTGGTCAACCCCGCGAAGATACGCAGATAACCCAGCCCATAGATCCCGAACAAGTAAAAAGGACGCTTCGGCGGGCCGAATATGAAAGCGCCGCCTTATTGGGTAATAGTCCCTACAGCCGAGGGTCCTACTATTTAACCTATAGAGGGAAAAATCTCCCCGCTGTTCCTGAACAGGGTATCAAATTCCATATTTCAGCAACTCCCGAAACCGTCAGCGATGTTGTTGGGGCTGCGGCGCGTTACCTGCAGGAAAAAGGGGTTAACTACAAAATTGCTCAACCTCATAAATTGGCCGATTTTCTCGATACCAACTCCACCCTCAGCGGCAAACTGGTCACCGTCTATCCCAAAAATGAAGAGGATGCCGTGGAGCTGATGAAAGAAATAGACGGATTATTAGCCGCAAAAAATCTCAAAAATAACGGCTCCGCGCTTCATCCGAAAGGTGATTTTCCCTTTGGCGGGAACTCCGGCCTTATCAGCTGGCGAATGGGCCGCATGGCAACGGCGGATCCGGATTTAATGGAATACCTGCTTGATCGACGCGGCAATCCCATCGAAATAACGATCGGCAACGAAAAAATAAAAGTAAAGGACAACCGCGATAACCCCCATGAAAACATCCGAGTTCTTCGTCAGCAAGGCCTTCTGACCGAAGGGGAAAACCGGGTTCTTCAAAAACTTCTGCCGGGAGAAAAATTTGCCGGTCTGCCTCAAAAAACATTTCTTTCGGAAGGAGAAGTAAGGCGGCATCTAGGCGCCTTGCCTCACAAGCTTGAAGGACGCAGGCCTGCCGGGTGGCCAGGCCGCGCCCGCTTAGTTTCTTTTCCCGATGGGGGAACACTGGCGGTAAAAGAGTGGGACTTAGATTTAGATGGTCCCAGCGAGATGCGGGCCAAGAGAGAACTTTTTTTGTCCCAAATTATTGGGAGATATTTTCCGGAATTTGAGGTTCCCCGCGCCTTCGCTTACAAAACACCCGAGGAAATTTACCTGGTCAGCGAACCTATCGCCGGCGTGGGCCCCAGCGCCGAAGCGTTTCACTCGCTCTCCGAAACCCAAAAAATCCGGCTTTCCATTATCGCCTTAGGTTTCGATTGGAGAGACGCTAATAAGGGCAACATTCTATTTGGAGGCCCAAAACCTGTCTTAATAGATTTTGAATCCTCGAGCTACGAGCCCATCCGGTTAAATTCCCCAAGCGCAAAGGCGCTGACTGACAATGATAAAGTTCCTTACCTTAACACCAGAAGCGACAATGATCCCTTGCCTTATCTTAAAGAAGCGCAACAATGGCAATCGCGGCTCAATGATCCAGCATTCCGTAACCAGCTAAAAAACTTTGCCCAGCAAGCCGGCCTTGACCCGAAAAAAACTCTCGAAACCCTCAAGGCCAACCTCAACAACTACGAACACAATCTCCGACAGCTCATCGAGGCGGCCAATACTCTGCGCAGATAAACTATACGGATAGCGCCGGGTGCGCTATCTGAAAAAACTGAAGCCTTTGGAAATCCTCCGGTAAGTTTTATCGCGGCTTCTGAAAGTGAAAATAAACCACGTCGCCGTCGGCCATGGCGTAGGTTTTGCCTTCGGAGCGAAGCAGGCCTTTTTCGCGCACCGCGGCTTCGGTGTTCAGCTTGTCGATGTCCTCGTAGCGGTAAATATCGGCGCGGATGAATCCCTGCTCAATGTCGGAATGGATTTTGCCAGCGGCCTGGGGCGCCACGGTTCCTTTGACAATCGGCCAGGCGTGCGATTCCTTGGGGCCGGCGGTAAAAAAAGTAATTAAATTTAAAAGCTGGTAAGCAGCTTCGATTAAACGCTCCAGTCCGCTTTTTTCAAGCCCCATCTCTTTTAAGAATTGGCCGCGATCTTCAAGGGAAAGTTCCGCCACTTCAGCTTCCACCTTGCCGCACAGGACCACGCTCTGGGCCTCGTCTTCTTTCGCGATTTCCTTAAGAACGGCTTCGGCCTGTTCGCGCTTGGTCATGTCCTCTTCGTCAATGTTGCCCAAATAAAGAATGGGTTTATCCGTCAACAGCATGAAGGATTTAGTGGCTTCGCGGGGAAGCTTTAAGGAACGCACCGAGCGGCCGTCGGCTAAAGCCTTATGGATTTTTTTAAGCGTTTCGTAGCGCTCAACAGCGGTTTTCTCTCCGCTTTTAGCCTGGCTTTGGGCTTTATCCAGCTGTTTTTCAACGGACTGCAGATCAGCCAGCGCCAACTCGGTATTGATGACGCCAGCGTCTCTCTTGGGGTCCACGCCGCCCATGGTGTGGACCACGTCCGGAGTCTTAAACATTCGCACTAGATGCACGATCGCGTCCACCTCCCGGATGTGGGAGAGGAACTGGTTTCCGAGACCCTGGCCTTGGCTCGCCCCTTGCACCAGGCCCGCGATGTCCACGAATCGGATGGGGGCCGGCACAACCTTTGCGGATTTGAAAATCTGGTTTAACCGCTCCAGGCGCGGATCCGGCACCATCACCACGCCCACGTTGGGATCAATGGTGGTAAAGGGATAATTGGAACTGGCCGCGTGGCCCGACGTCAACGCGTTAAACAGCGTTGATTTACCGACGTTGGGAAGGCCGACTATGCCAATTTCCATACAGTTATGGGAGATAGTAGATAGTAGATAGTAGATAGTAGTTAAAAAGAAAAATCATTTCCGTATTGACTTGTTACCAACTACTAGTTGCCCGCAGGCGCCCGCGATGTCTTGGCCTAAATTTTTTCGGATCGTGACCGAAATGTGGCGATTAATCAACAATGCCTTAAACTCGCTTGCCGCTTCGCGCGATGAAGGGTGATGGGGGGTATCGGTCGGATTCCACACAATGAGATTGACATGCAGGAGGTGGGGAAAACCGATCCGGCGGCAAAAGGTAACCAGCTCCTGCGCGTGCGCCAAGGAATCGTTTTCGCCTGCCAGTAAAACGTACTCAAGAAAAACCTTGCGGTTATTTTTAGCGAAGTAGCGCTTCAAACTCTTGGCCAAAGCATTCAGGTCATGAGCGCGGTTGATCGGAACAAGCCTTGAGCGCAGTTCATTATTGGCCGCATGAAGAGAAAGAGCCAGATTGACCTGGCTCATTTCGGTCGTGAACCGATCAATACCGGGCACAACCCCGGCCGTTGAAACAGAAATCGAACGATGACCGAAACCATAAAGAGCAGGGTTCGTCAACCACGCTATGCTTTCTTTCACGTTATCGAAATTAAGCATGGGTTCGCCCATGCCCATGTAGACGATATTAGAGAGTGCTGAGTGCTGAGTGCTGAGTGCTGAGTGCTTGCGCAGATATTGAATCCAGAAAAGAACCTGATCGGTGATTTCTTCGGGGGTTAGGTTGCGGATAAAACCCATGAGTCCCGTGGCGCAGAAGGTGCAGCCTAAGGCGCAGCCGGCTTGGGAAGAAACGCAAACGCTCCATAAGCCGGGTTTGGGCTGCATTAAAACGGTTTCGATCATCTTGCCGTCGGCCAGCTTCAAGCGCGCCTTGTGGGTATCTTGTTGGGTGGAGCTCAAAACTTTCTCAACCTGAAAAGAAAGGATGGGAAACTCTTTGGACAACTGTTCCCGCAAAGCCGCCGGCAACGTGGTGATCTTGTCAAAGCCTGCGGCGCCGCCGCACAGCGCATTCAAAATTTGGCCGGTCCGGTAGGCGGGCAGTCCGGCCTGTTGGATAAATTCCGCAATTTTTTTAGGATGCACCTATACATTATGCCATCCATGACGAGCCATGCGCGCCATAAAATAATCTTATTGGCCGTCGCGCTATTGACAACAAACCCGGCAAACAGTGATATTAGAAAGCCGCATAGAGGAGGAAAAAGCAAAGTGTCTGCAATCAAGCTAATGTTGACCAGCTCAACATTCAAACACAATGACTACATTCCGAAAAAACACACCTGCGATGGACAAGATGTTTCGCCTGCGCTCTCTTGGACCGGCATCCCGCCCAACGCCAAAAGCATCGCGCTCGTTATGGATGACCCGGATGCTCCGCCCGGGACATGGCTTCACTGGACCATCTACGATCTGCCCGGCACGCTGACCGGTTTGCAGGAGAACACGGCTAAAACTGAAACGCTCGACAACGGAGCCAAGCAGGGTTTGGTCTGGGGCGTTCAGGATAGCGACATGGATCGCGCAGGCTATTGGGGTCCCTGCCCACCGCCCGGAAAACCGCACCGCTACTTCTTCAAAATCTATGCCATCGATAAAGTCTTAAACCTTCCGCCAAAAAGCAAGCTGTCCGAAATTCTTAAAGCCATGAAAGGACATGTTCTGGCTCAAGGAGAATTAATCGGCATCTATAAAAGATAAAAAAGGAGAAAAAAATGCCTACGAACAATAAAACCCAATGGACCCAGTACACGGTCCCCTTAACCAATACGCCGGGAACCCTGGCCAAGCTGACGCAAACGCTCTCCACGGCAGAAGTCAACATCACGAGCTTCACTTCAGAAGGATGGAGCGATGTAGCTTGGTTTCGCTTCCTAGCGAAGGACCCCAACGCGACAACTGTTCTGGAAAAAGCCGGCTATAAGGTCTACACCCACCCTGCCATCGAAGTGGAACTTACCAATAAACCCGGCGAGCTCAACAAATTGGCTGCAACGTTGGGTGAAAAGGGAATCAACATCTGGACAACTTACGGCACAACAGCCACGAACCAAACCAGCGGCCGTATCGTGGTGGTCGTTGACCAACCCGAAAAAGCCCTTCCCGTATTAGACACCTGGAAAGTTAAAGCAACAACAAATTAAAAAGAGAAAAAAAAGGGACGGCCCTTCCTATTAAATGGGAAGGGCCGTCCCCCTCTGCAATAGGGATCAGTTATCGTAGTAGAGAAAAAACTCGGCCGGAGTCGGCCGAAGTCTCACGAAGTCCACTTCTTTGGCGCGCTTATAATCAATCCAGGTTTCAACCAAGTCCTTGGTGAACACCTCGCCCTCCAATAAGAACTGGTGGTCTTTTTCCAGGGCATCGAGCGCCTCGGTCAACGAACCCGGCATCTGTTTGACCCCGGAAGCTTCGGCTCCGGTCAGATGATAGAGGTCTTTCTCCAGCGCTGCTCCCGGTTCGATTTTGTTCTTGATGCCGTCTAAACCCGCCATCAACATCGCGGCAAACGCGAGGTAAGGGTTGGCGGTCGGGTCCGGGAAACGAACCTCGATTCTCTTGGCGGCCGGCTTGTCAAAATACACCGGGATACGCACCCCAGCGCTGCGGTTGCGGGAAGAGTAGGCCAGATTAACCGGCGCCTCGTAACCCGGGGTCAGCCTCTTGTAAGAATTGGTCGTCGGATTGGTGAAGGCCGCCAACGCGTAAGCGTGTTTCAAGATGCCGCCGATGTAATACAAGCAGGTCTTGGAAAGTCCCGCGTATTCGCTGCCCGCGAAAAGCGGCGCGCCTTTTTTCCAAAGACTCTGGTGCGTGTGCATGCCCGAACCGTTGTCGCCGAAGATAGGTTTGGGCATGAATGTCGCGGTTTTGCCGTAACGCCTGGCCACGTTCTTGACGATATATTTATAGAGCATCACTCGATCCGCCATGCGGGTCAAGGAATCAAACCGCATGTCAATTTCGGCTTGACCGGCGGTGGCCACCTCGTGATGCTGTTTTTCAATCACGATGCCCGCTTTCTCCATTTCGCGCACCATCTCGGCGCGGATGTCCTCCTGGGTGTCCAACGGGGCAACGGGGAAATAGCCCTCTTTGTGGCGCGGGCGGTACCCGGAGTTTGGACCCTCTTTACCCGAATTCCAGATGCCTTCCTCGGAGTCAAGAAAGTAGAAGCCTGCCTGCGCCGTTTGGTCAAAACGAACCGAGTCGAAGATGAAGAACTCCGCTTCCGGTCCGAAGTAAGAAACATCGGCAATGCCGGTCTTAACCAGATGAGTCTCCGCCTTTTGAGCGATCCAGCGCGGGTCGCGCGTGTAGTTGGCCCCCCTAACCGGGTCCTTAACGTTGCCGGTCAGCACCAGGGTCGGAATTTTGGTGAATGGATCCATGTGCGCGGTATTGGCATCGGCCACCACCAGCATGTCGGAGTCATTGATCGCCTGCCAACCCCGGATGGAAGAACCGTCGAAGCCGGAGCCTTCTTTAAACAACGCCTCGTTTAACTCACCGGTTGGTATCGCGAAATGCTGCCACTGGCCCAGCATGTCCACGAATCTCAAGTCCACCATCTCAACCGCGTTTTTCCTGGCGAACTCCACGACCTCCCTGGGACTCCTGTTGGTCTCGCGGCTTGGCGTCATTTTCATAGTCACTGGTTTCTCCTTCTCTTTATGACCATTGGTCGCGAATGTTTTTTCGATCAATTCCGGCGTTAATGTCTTTGGCATTTAAACCTCCCCATTACAATTTTCAATTTGGGTTTTTGGTTATAAAACAAAAAACCCTAAGCGCTTCGTCACGCTTAGGGACATCATCGTCCGCGGTCCGCGTCAACGCGAACCTGGGCACATCATCGTGCCAAGAGTATTTTGAATTACAAACAAACTTTTGTCAATAGCAGATCTCAAAAATTTTAGTGCGACAGCGCGTAAGTGACCAGATTGATCAAAAATTGCCGCGCATAAACGCTTTCTCCGAGAGGGTATTGCGGGTCATCGATATACTCAATGCCGTCCATAATGTCGCTGTTGTGAACAAAGACGCCGGATAATCTGCCCCGTCCATCGAAAAGACCGTAAAGCCCCGGCTCGCCATCGCCGCTGACGGTACCGTCGCTGCACACCTCTATTGACCAAGCGGTCCTGGGCTCCTGGCAAGTGCCGTATCGTTTCATGATGCCTGCCTTGGGCACCTGGGTCATTTTGCGGATATTAAAAAAACTATTGAAAATTGCTTGGTACGCAGGATTGCGTCCATCTAACTTCCTAAACGACGAACCGGCGATCAATGGAAATTGTTCAAATTACTGTATCTTTTTGATTTCATCTTTAAGGTGCTCCAGCTCCTGGTCGCCCCAGAAATCAGAAATGAACCAAAATCCGCCCTTCTCTAAGTAACGCGCTAAACCCATGGCTTCTTGGCCATTAAGTTCCATAGAACCCGGTTCCGTAGAAAACAAAAAGGGAAATCTCATCAAATTCTTGTCATCGGCGTTAATCGCAAAAAGTCCCTCCTGAACCGTAATGGTTGTTAATTGCTTTAAAACCTCCTGCACATAGCAATCCGCTGTGGGAAAATCAGTGGCCCAATTTTTGTCCAGGCGCCTTCTCTGAATAACCGTGTAGCGCAGTCTCAAAAAAACAAATTTTCCGGCCAGCTCCCTGCCGGTAAGGTCAGAATCTTTAAGAAGCTCTTCGGCCGCGTCCACATTGTTAATTTCTTTGTTGCTTGGAATTGAGCTGCAGGCGCTGCGGGCAAAAGAAAAAGAGGGGATTAACTCAAAAATCAAAATTAAAAATAAAGCGGTTCTCATCGGCTTGATAGGTTATTTTAACGGCTTTTAAGCCATTGAACCTAGGTCCCAAGCGCTTCTACTGTGGGACTTTCATCCCTGCTAACTTAATTCTTTCTGAACGTATAAAAACGTCTTAAAATAAGGGGTTTTCGCTGTGTCCCTGGCTTTTGACCAGAAATACCCTGTAGAGGGAAATTTGAGTTAACTTAGCGGGGATGACTGTGGGACTTTAGTCCTATATTAGTTTTAGGACTAAAGACCCTACCGCCTCTTACCTTGCGCTTCCAAGGCGCAATCGCTTTTCTATAATGGATTCTGTGCCGAAACGCCGATTAGCCTTAAAATCAACGCAAATTCTGCTTAAACAAAAAGACAAAGAGATAAGCCTTCTTCATCGCGTTACCGAAATTATCGGTTCCAGCTGGGAACTGCACCAGATTCTTTCACCAATCGTCAGTCTTGTCACCGAGATCACCAAAGCGGACAGCTGTTTTCTTTATGTTTATGAGCCCAAAGATTCGGAACTTGTGCTGCGCGGTTCAAAAAATCCGCATGCCGGGGAAATAGGCAAAATCCGGTTAAAGCTCGGCGAAGGCATCACCGGCTGGGTGGCGGCTCACAAGGAACCGGTGGCGATACCCAAAAACGCTTCGGATGATTCCCGATTCAAAGTGTTTCACAACCTGCCCGAAGACCGCTTCGAAGCTTTTTTATCGGCCCCGATCTTGATGAAGGAACAAGTCATCGGCGTCATTAACGTCCAGCATAAAAAATCCCGGCGGCACGCCCCGCGGGAAATCAATCTCTTGGCTACGATCGGCCGCTTGGTGGGAGGAGCCATTGAAAACGCGCGCCTGCATGAAGACGCCAGGGTTAAAGGCAAACGCATCCAAATTTTAGAAGATGATCTTGAAACCAGAAAGCTGGTGGAACGCGCCAAGGGCATTTTAATGAAAACCCGCAATATGGCCGAAGCCGAAGCCTTCCGGGAAATCCAATCCCAAAGCATGGCGCTTCGAAAATCCATGAAAGAAATCGCGCAAGCGATTTTAATCGCTCACGAAATCGCGGCAAAAACGACTGAAAAAGTCGGCTAGATTCCTTGGTCAAAAAACAAAAAAGAAATCTTCTTTTCTTTCCAACCTTCGTTACTTTTGTCGCCTTTGTTGCTTTCTCCCTGCGCCTGCAGGCGCAGGGAGTTATCGGCGTTGGGGCCGTGCCCAAAACGCCCCAAGTGGCGCTGGCCCAGCCGGCCGAAATTCTCTATACAGTGCGGCTGCCGGCCAAAACTAAGCTTGATCTGGCGGCCTGGAAAGCGGGGGTCACGCAGTGGAAGGACTTTGTATTGTGGGATTTCCGCGCCAAAACCCGCAGCGAGGACGACCGTGAAATTACTGATCTGACGATTTTTCTGGTGCCCTTTAATTTGGGCGACCTTGAAATTCCCGCTATCGAAATCCCGACCAAGGCTCCGGATGGACCCGGCCCCGTTGTCAAAACGCCTCCGGTGGCGATCAAAGTTGTGGAGCCAGAACCGGACTCCAATATCTCCCCCGGACTCCAGGATATTAAGGCGCCCAAAAAACCGCTTTATTTCTGGGAAAATCCGTGGTTTTGGGGACCCTTGGCGGCTGTCCTGCTGGTGGCGGCGCTGGGAGGTTTTTTCGCGTACCGCAAGCTCAAAAAAAACAAGCACGAGGCCGCGCGGCGGGCCGAAGAAAATTTGACGCCGGAAGAAGCCTTTTACCGCAACCTCAAAGAACTGACCGAATCGGATTCGCTGGCCAAAGGAGCAATCAGGGAGTTTTATTTTGGTTTAAGTGAAATCTTCCGCAGCTATCTGGCCCGCCGGTTTCTCCTGGATATCGAAAGCCTGACGACTAACGAGCTGATGCGGGCCCTGCATCAAGAAAGGCAGACGCTGGGCATCGGACTGTCTCACTTAATGAAACTTAAGGAACAGCTTGAAATTTCAGATTTGGCCAAATTCGCCAAGTACCGGCCGAATGATCAAGAAAATGAGGGCGTGGTGGAATCCCTGAAAGAATTCGTGGAAGCTCACCGCCCCGCGCCGCCCGCGAAAGATCAGGCCGCTGGGGCGGCGCAATCTCAATCATGACAACCGGCTCAATCGCTTTTGCCTTGCCGCTGGCGGGAATTTTAGGGCTCGTGATTGCCCTGGCGGCCTTTCTGGTCATGAGATTGATCGCCAGAAAGAAATGGGGGGATGCCGCCACTCTCGATTACCCGCAGACGCAAGCCCATGCCGAACTTCTTGAAAATAGCGGCCGCCCCGCCGGACAGGACAATTCAGAAATCATTTTAAAAATTTCAAGAATGGCGGCCCTGGCCCTCATTGCCATCGCCTTGGCCAGACCGCAAAAAGTCACGATTGAGGAAATCGAACCCGTCCTCGGCGTTGACATCATGCTGACCTTAGACACCTCGGCCTCCATGCAGGCGCTCGATTTTCAACCCTTTAACCGCCTGCAGGCGGCCAAAAAAATCGCCACGGAATTTATTGATAAACGCAAGGGCGATCGCGTCGGAATCGTGATTTTCGGGGGAACGGGCCTTCTTTCTTGCCCGCCGACTTTGGACCACCACGCGGTCAAGGAATTCATGGAGCAGGTGGAAATCGGCATGACGCAAACGGAAGGAACCGCTATCGGCAGCGGACTCATGACCGCGCTGGCCCATCTTAAAAAAGTGCCAAGCTTAAGCAAGGTGGTCGTCCTTTTGACCGACGGAAGAAGCAATGCCGGCTCGGTGGACCCCGTCACCGCGGCCAAGACGGCCCAGGCCCTGGGCGTCAAGGTGTACACCATCGGCGCCGGAAAACGCGGAGGAAGCATCTATCCGGTTCAGGATCCGATTTTTGGACTGCGCTACATCCACAGGCCCGAGGAGGAGATTGACGAAGACGCGTTGACCAAAATCGCCACAGCCACGGGCGGCCGGTACTACCGGGCAACCGATCTGGGCGAGCTAAAAGCCATTTTCGAAGAAATTGACCGACTGGAAAAAACAGAAATTCAGCCGCCGCGGCGGGTGCAATTTGAAGAATTGTACCCGCCCCTGCTCTTGGCGGCGCTGTTTTTCCTGGGAACTGAAATTTTTCTGCGGGCGACGCTGTTGTTTAGGATACCATGATGGAGAAAGGGGTCAGGGGTCAGGGGTCAGAAATAAAAGAGAATATTTCTTCGCTCACCCCTCACCCCTCACCCCTCACCCCTCACCCCTAGCATATGGACATCTTCGCTTTCCCGCACTTTCTATGGTTTCTTTTATACGCCCTTGCCTTGAGCCTTATGTTGCTGCGGATCATTCCGGCCAAACGCAAAAAAGCATTGTCCCAACTGATCGCCTCGGCCGCTTTGCGCGACTCTTTAACGGTTAAAAACGCCAAAGACCTGCGCCCCTTGAAAGCCGGACTCCTGACCGTTTCCTTGGCGGCCTTAACCGTAGGCCTGGCCGGTCCTCAATGGGGGTTTCGCCCCCAGGAGGTTCCCGTCTTGAATTCCAACGTCATCGTCGCCCTCGATGTTTCGGACTCCATGCTGGCTCAAGATTTAAAACCCAGCCGGTTTGAGCGTTCCAAGCTGGAGATTGTCGAAGCTTTCGCTAAACCCGGCAACCAAACAGCATTTCGAATCGGGCTGGTCACCTTTGCGGGACGCGCCTACCTTCAATGCCCTCTGACCCTTGATACCGGAGCCCTTAAGTTCCTTCTGGAAACTCTCACTCCCGGCATGCTCCCTTACCCAGGCACCAACATTGCGGCGGCCCTTAAAACCTCCATTTCGGTTTTCGGCGCCTCCGCCGGCCAAAGGCACATCCTCCTGGTGACCGACGGAGAGGACCACGAAGGAGGCGCCCGGGGGCTGATCGGCCAGCTTCAAAAAAACAAAATCCGCGTTTCGGCCCTATGGGCCGGCTCGCCGGCCGGCGAACCCATTCCCTTAAAGGATGAAAGCGGCAGCTTCTTGGGGTATAAAAAGGATAGGGGCGGCCAAACCGTGGTTTCCAAAGCCGACGGGTCAACCCTGGAAGAGATCAGCCGGGCCACGGGGGGTAAATTTTTACGGCTGGACAACAACACCAACCCTCAAGAAGAACTGCGCTCCCTTCTTGAGGAATCGGACGGCCAGAAAAACAAGGGAACCCAGATGGAAATGGAAAACAGATTTCAAATTCCGCTGGGGATAGGATTTATACTGTTGCTGGTGGAATTTGTGATGCCTGAAAAAAGGAAAAGCGGTAAAGGCGGTGAAAGCGGACAAGGCGGTAAAGGTGAAAAAAAATAAAAAGCTTCTTTTCTCTTTAGCTTTTACCGCTTTCACCGCCTTTACCGCTTCTACCGCTTTTTGCGCTAATTGGAAAGCTCCCGCCCGCAAAGGGGTCGAGGAATACAAAAAGGGGGATTATCAAGGCGCGCTCGACTCCTTCAAACAAGCCGGGCAATCCTCCGCTCAAAATCCTCTGATTGAATTTAATAAAGGCTGTGCCGCCTATAAATTAAACGACATGGAATCAGCCTCCCAGTCATTCCGGAAAGCCGGAGAAACGGCCAAAAAAGATGAGCGCTTTCAGTCCGAAGGCTTTTATAATTTAGGCAATGTTTTCTTTCAACAAGGAAAAATGGACCAGGCGGTTCAAAGCTATAAAAAAGCCTTGCTTTTAAATCCGCGCGACCAGCAGGCGCGCCACAATTTGGCCTTGGCTTTGAAGTCCGAAAACCAAAACAAAGAACAAAACAAACAAGACCAACAGAACGGCGGCCGGAATGAAAACCAAATGAAGGAAAATGAAAAAAAACAGGGGCCCCAAGGCAACAAAGAGCTTGAAGCGCTTCTGGAGGCCTTCGAACAGGAAGAGATGAACCGGGCCAAAAAAATGCGAAAACGAAAGCAAGATCAACCCACGACGGAATATGATTGGTAAAAAAAGAGGGGTCATGGCTCATGGGTCAGGAGTCAGCAAAGGTATTCTTTTTCTTTTATTTTTCCTCACCCCTCACCCCTCACCCCTCACCCCTTCTCTTTTATGGGCCGACGTCAACCTCTCTTTGCGTTTAGATAAAAACCAAGCCGGCGCAGGCGAGCCCGTTACTCTTGAAATCGCGGTAACGGGCTCCATAGGATCATTGGGCGAGCCAAAAATCGCGATCCCGCATCAACTCTCGGTTCTTTCACAATCCAAGAGCCAAAAAATCGAAGTTTTAAACTGGAAAATGACGACCAGCATCGTCTACACCCTGATTCTATCCGGGTCGCAGCCGGGCGCCTATAAAATCGGACCGGCCAGCTTGGATACCGGCGCCGGGCAGGTCGCGACATCGGACGCGGTTAATCTGCAGATCGTCGATCAGAAAACGAATCAAAATCCGGGCAGCGCATTTCCCGTCCCCATCGCCCGCCACAAATTTCCGCGAACGGCCGAGGATATGATCCGCGACAAACAAAGCCCGCAGTCCGGCGGCCAACCGCAAGGGGCCGCCCAAGCCCAAGAAACGGCGCCAGGGCAACCGGCCGCGAGCGAGCCCCCCTTGGTTTTTGTTGAAGCCCGCACCGATAAAAATGAGGCTTTTGTCGGCGAACCGGTTAAATTTTCGGTCCTCTTCTACACGCGGGTTCCATTCCCATCGCAACCGCAGTACACCCCGCCCTCTTTATCCGGCTTCTGGAGCGAAGATCTGGTTCAAAAAACCTACACGGCCGTCGCGCGCGGCCACAACTACCAGGTCACCGAAATTCCGGTCATTCTTTTCCCCACGGTGGCCGGCAAGCTCTCCATCGGAGCGGCGAAAGTCCAGATTGAACTGGCCAACGCCGCCGGCGATCCATTTTCAATGGACCCCTTTGATCCTCAATTTCTCCAAAGGTTTCTGGGCATGGGCGGCGGCGACACCCGCGTGCTCCAAACCAAACCCCTGACTGTAACCGCCAAAAACCTGCCCGAGGAAGGCCGGCCCGGAAACTTCTCCGGCGCGGTGGGCCGATACTCAATCGCGGCCCAACTGGACAAAAAGGATATTAAGGTCGGGGAATCGCTGACGCTGACAGTGACCATATCGGGAGAAGGCAACATCCGCGGCCTGCCAAGCCCCATTTACCCCAATTTGGAAGGAATCTTTCGAAGCTATGAAACCGAGAAATCGGAAACGATTTCCAAAAACAAAGAAATCATCAGCGGCCAAAAAATCTTCAAGCTTCTGTTGATACCGCAGGTTCCGGGCCGCCCCACCCTCGCCGTGGGGCCCGCGCGTTTCATTTATTTTGATCCGGACGCAAAACAATATAAGGAGCTCAAGACGCCGCCGCTGGAGGTCAAGGTGTCCGGCGAAGCGATCCAGCAGGTCGCCTCCTCCCAACAAGAAACCGCGCAAGCCAAAAAAATGGCTGACGATATCGGCTACATCGTGGAGGAATCCCCTAAAACATCCGCCGTGCGCCTAGCGGCGGCCTTGATATCAAAATCTTGGCCGGTGACGGCAGCCTTTCCTATTTTTTTGGGCCTGTTAACCGCGGCTTTCAGGACGATCGAAAAGAAAAGAGCGGTGTTTAAGAAAAAACCCATGGAGCGCCTGGCCGCCGCCCTGCGCCAAGCCGAGCGCCTGAACCGGGAGGGAAAATCGCGCCAAGCCGTAACCCTGATGGGCTCCTCGCTTGAAACCGCTTTAAGCCTGCTCCTGGATATCGCCGTTTCCAAGCTGACCGCCAGAGTCGTCATGGATAAAATTTCTCAAAAATGGGGAGCCTCCGTTTCGGCCCAAGAGCTTGAAATCCTGGGCAAGGCGCTTGAAAACGTGCAGTTTGCGCGGTTCGCGCCCATGAACGAAGAGGAAGCAACCGCAATGTTCGCCGAAATTTCAAAAGAAATTCTGGAAACAAAACGGATATTGGATAGACTAGTTCCCGGTGAAAAACATTATTTTTAGAAACCGGCAGCATTAAAATGAACAGTCATGCCTTCCCGCTCTCTTTTTCTTTCCTTGTTTCTCATTTGAGCAATCGTTGGCCCGTATCACGGCCCCGCGCGGGCCAT
>JACQJO010000020.1 GCA_016205025.1 Elusimicrobiota bacterium | reverse complement strand
GCCACGTGACCAAAACGCTCGTCAGGCTTCAAGAAATAGGAATCCCGGCGACGCTTCGCGCCCGCGCTGCAAGGGTTTAGCGCAGGGGAGTCACCCTTGAACCCAGTAGTGGAGAGGGGCCCCGCGAGCACGCGGGGAGAACCGTCGGGACTGGTTCTCGGGTCTGGGGGCAAGGGTGACTCCCCTGCGCTAAACCCCCGCGCTTGATCGGCCGCCTTGGCCTTTCTATAGTAGTCGAGTGCAATCGCCAAATTCAGATTTAATGTTTCGTAATAAAAAACTGACGGCGCTCTTGGCCGCGCTGATGTGCGGCGCCGTTTTGGCTTGGGAACTGCCTTTAATCAGGCGCTCCGGCCAAGAAATCATGGTCAAAATCTCGCGCGAATCAAAAACCGCGCGTGAAATCACCGAGTCCTTAAAAGAGCAAAAAATTCTGAAACACCCCCGCCTTTTCCGGTTTTTCATCAAGCTCCTCGGCTGGGACAAAAAAATCCGGGTCGGCACCTATCTTTTCCGGGAAAATGAAGCCTGGCCCATGCTTTTAAGAAAGCTAATCAACGGCGAATCCTTCACCGTAAAAGTGACGTTTCCGGAAGGCTGGAGAATCGAGCAGATGGCCGAACGCCTGGAATCCTCCATGATCACTTCAGCCGCCGATTTCACGGCCGGAGCCAAAGCGGGCAAGATGGAAGGATTCCTGTTCCCATCCACCTATTTTTTCGAGCCGGACACGCCGGCCCCTAAGGTGATCGAGGTGATGAACGAGCAATTCGAAAAAATGTGGAAGGAACGGTTCGAATACCTAAAACCCCCTAAAAAATTCGGCAAAAAAGAGGTGGTGACGCTGGCTTCCATTATCGAACGGGAAACAACGGTTTTGAAAGAAAAACCCCTGATCGCCGGGGTTTTCCTTAATAGATTGAGATTGGGTTGGCGCCTGGAGGCCGACCCCACGGTTCAATACGCCCTTGCCAAATGGAAAGAACGGCTGACTTACAAAGACACCAAAATCAAATCTCCTTACAACACTTACCAGAATGCGGGATTGCCGCCGGGACCCATCGCAAATCCCGGAGCCGACTCGATTGCCGCCGTTTTCTATCCGACCAAAACCGAATTGATGTATTTTGTGGCGCGCGGCGACGGCAGTCACGAATTCTTTAAAACATTGGCCGAACACAACCGGTACAGGGCCTTGCAAAAGAAAAACAGAAAGGCGAAGATTAAAAAGTAACAAAGGTAATAAGGGTGGGCAAAAGCTATAAAGGGGAAGGAATAAAAAAATTTTCATAACCACTCCCTTTGTTGCGTTTGTGGCCTTTTTAGCCTCTGTTGCCTTCCCCGCCCTTGCGCAGGAAAAACGTGACATCCGCTTAGTGGAGCGCGAAGGCCTTGTTTGGGTGCGCGCCCAAACGGACGAGCAATGGCAGCCTCTGCCCGAGAACGCCCAAAACATCCCCCTCGAAGAGGGCGACGAAATTAAAACGGGCGAAACTCCTTCACGGGCGTTGATTCAGTTCGATAAAGACAACACCATCGAGCTGGAAAGCAACACCGAATTTAAGATCACCGGTTCCAATATCGCTTGGTCGAAATTTGAGCTGTTTCTTGGAAAAATTTTCGTCAAAATAGAGGAAAAGCTCAAAGACAAGAAGCGCGGCGTTGAGATGGTTTTGCCCGCCGCGACGCTGGCCGTCCGGGGCACCGAGCTGGTGGCCGAAGCGCCGCCCGACGAAGAGACGGCCGGCGGCGTCGGTGTTTTTGAGGGAAGCGTTGAGGCAACTTTCTCCGGCGCCAAAGACGAAAAGCCCACCTTGATTAGATCCGGCCAGGAATTGACATTTGACCCCAAGGTCCGCCGGCCCAAGCCGCAGGCCTTGAAGCGCTACCGTGAACTTCGGGAACGCCTGAAAACCTTAAGGCGCCGCCATACCCGCCTGCGGACCCGCTGGGCCAGACTGCCCGCGGCCAAAAGAAAGGCTTTAAGAGAAAAGCATCTTAAAACGCGCCGGGATCGCACCCAACGCCGCCGGGAAACCAGGCAGGAAATGAAACGCCGGGGCCGTTTAGATAAAAAACCCAACCAACGCAACCCGGGTCAACGCCGGGGCCGCGATCGCCGATAAAAAATTTAAAAACGTTCCTTAAGACTTTTTTCCAAAGCCTCGGCTTGGGCGGCGGCCTGATTTTTATATTTTTCGTCTTTAATCCAATTAAGATTAATCAGCACGTTCGCTTTGGCCCCGGAGGCGGCGGCCAGCAAAGACCCTAGGCCGACTTTCAGATCGCTCTCCATGCTGGCGCCGATTAAATCCCGGGACTCGATTAAAGCAGTCGCGGATTCGGCCGTGACATGAAGAGTTTTAAGCGGAACGTCGCAGGCTTTTTTGAAAGCGGCCTCAACGGCAGGCTCCCGGCCGGGATCGGATTTAACGATCTTGTAGGCCTTGGTGACTTCCTGAAAGGCGGCGGCATCCTCCTTGGCCAACTGCTCAAATTCCCCGCGCCAAGCCAAGAGCTTGGCCAAAAGCGCCTTAATACGCGGCGTGGCCTGGCCGTCCACTCCCTGTTTGGCGTTTTTTCGAGCTTGAATCTGAAAAACTTTCAGAGCGAGAGAAACGCCGATGGCTCCCAGCGCGGCCGAAGCCGATCCGCCGCCAGGAACCGGTTCCGGCGCGGCCAACGCATCACATAATTGGCTCAATCCATTGAGCCAATTTTCTCGCCCCCTCGCCTCATCGCCCCTTCGCCCGGTCGTATTTTGCAGCAAAAGCTGCAAAATCTTCGCTTCCAGCACCTGCTTTTCCGGATCAAATCCCTTAACCTGAAGCTCCGAAACCGCGTATTCTTCCAGGGCTCGGGCCGGCACCATGCCGACTAGTTCCGTTTCCAAGACCTCAACGCCTTGAGCGCGAACTAAAGAAACAACCTTGTCATAAACCGCCTTAATGCCGGTCACCCGGAAATCTTCGAGAACGGTTGAAATCTGCACTTGGCCGGCGGCTGCCAGCTCGATTTCCTTGGCGCGCAGACGCGCCAAGCCGCCGCCGGAGGTTCTGATTTTTTTGGTGACCTCTTTGCCCAGATTCATGTCGTTAGTGTCTAAATTAATATTGAAATTAATAATGTGTTCGCGCGCGCCGACGGCAGTGACGCCGGCGGTCGGATGAATCTGGGCTTGGCCAAAATCCGGATCGCGCGAAGGGTCCTTGCCCATCGCCTCCTTAATGGCTTCATACTCGCCCTTACGGACAACGGCTAAATTTTGGCGCTCCGGCCGCGTGGCCGCGAAAGCATAAAGGTAAACCGGGATTTTAAGCTCTTTGGCTAAACGCGATCCGAGCGCCTTAGCCAAATCCACGCATTCCTGAAGCGTTGCGCCAAAAATCGGAGTAAAGGGAATCACGTCCGTGGCCCCCATTCGCGGGTGCTCCCCCTTGTGTTTATTCATGTCAATTAACTCCGAGGCTTTTTGCGCCGCCAAAAAAGCGGCCTCAACCACCGCTTCAGGCGGTCCCACAAAAGTGACGACCGAGCGGTGGTGATCCTTATCCATTTCAACGTCCAGAACAACAACTCCCGGCGAGCGGCGAATGGCCGAAACAATGGCCTGGACTTTAGACCGATCGCGGCCCTCGCTGAAATTAGGAACGCATTGAATGAGCTTCATGACTTATTGGCTCTGGGTAGCTGTCTATTTTGGATTGTACCATCTTGAAAAATTTTAGATTTCGTTGGGATGGTCGAAACATAAATTTCCCATTCTGTCATTGCGAGCCCCGGACGACTGCAGGGGTCCCGCCTCTGGCGGGCCAGCGTACTCGCAGCTCTGCGCAAGAGTAAGCAATCTCATCTAAAGTGTTCCCGTTATATACGATTGCCGCGTGGCGCCTCGGCGCCACTCGGAATGATGTTATGAAAGCGCCGCACCCTCGTTACAAAGTTAGTACTTTGCACGGGACTTTTAGAGCAAGAGGACTTGCTCATAAGGAGGTGCGGCATATGCAGTATATCGCATTCGATTCTCACAAGAGGTATACGTTAGCCTCTGTGGAGAATGTGGAAAAGGCAGGAGTCGTGATAGAGCAAAGAGTTG
>JACQJO010000019.1 GCA_016205025.1 Elusimicrobiota bacterium | reverse complement strand
GGGTTTAGCGCAGGGGAGTCACCCTTGAACCCAGTAGCGGAGAGGGGCCCCGCGAGCACGCGGGGAGAACCGACGGGACTGGTTCTCGGGTCTGGGGGCAAGGGTGACTCCCCTGCGCTGAACCCCTCGGGTCAAGCACAAGGAAATTGGTAAACTGGCATCTCCATGTCCGTGGATACCCGAAATTTAAAACGCACTCCTCTTTTTGAGCTCCATCAGAAATTGGGGGCCAAGGTCGTCCCTTTCGCGGGATTTGAAATGCCCATCAATTACCGCTCGATCATCGAGGAGCACAACGCGGTAAGGAAAGGCGCCGGACTCTTTGACGTTTCGCACATGGGTCAAATTTTTATCGGCGGCCGGCAGACCGATGAGTTCCTGGATCACATCCTGACCAACGAAATAGCGGCGGCGGCGCCGGGATCGGCCGTCTATGCCCACATGCCCAATGACCAAGGCGGGGTCATTGATGATCTGATCGTTTACAAGCTCTCACGCGGCATGAATCTTTTGGTGGTCAATGCCTCCAGGATCGAAGATGACTGGAACTGGATTAGGAGCCAGGCCAAAAATTTTATGGTGGAGTTCACTAATGAATCGGACAAGTACGGCATCATCGCCCTTCAAGGACCGGCCGCGGCGCGGTTGGCCGAAGAAATCAGTCCGGAAACCGCCGCGATCGCAACGTTTAAGGTTAAAACGATCGTCTGGAACCACCACGAAATTATTACGGCCAGAACCGGATACACCGGCGAAGACGGTTTTGAATTTATCGCAGAAAACGAGGTTTTGGTTCCCCTCTGGGAAACCATCGCGAAGCTTGGCCAAAAAATTTCTCCCTTCAGCCCCTGCGGCCTCGGGGCCAGAGACACCCTGCGCCTGGAGGCCGGATACCCGCTCTGGGGCCATGAGCTCAATGAAACGATCACGCCTCTGGAAGCGAGCTACGGCTGGGTGGTCAAATGGAACAAGGATTTTATCGGCAAGAAAGCCATGGAAAACCTTAAAACCTCGGGTTTGAACCGAAAAATTTTCGGCTTCATGGGCAAAACAGCCGGACCCATCGCCCGTCAAGGAGCGGTGATCAAAACGCCGGAGGGAAAAGAGGCCGGACTGATCACCAGCGGCAGTTTCTCCCCCACGCTGGCCAAACCCATTGCGCTTGGTTTTTTAACTAAAAACTTTTGGGGAAATAACGATTTCGTTCTGGAGGCCGGCGGGCGAGCGCTCGGCGCCCAGAAAATCAAACTTCCTTTTTATAAAAGGGGATGAATATGACGGACACCAAAACTTTAAAGTACGCCAAATCACACGAATGGCTTCGGTTGGATGGCAACCGGGGAACGGTCGGGATCACGGATTTCGCGCAAAAAGAGATCCGGGACATCGTGTATCTGGAACTTCCCAAGGTGGGCAAGGAGTTGACGCAAGGCGGGCAAGCCGGCATGATCGAATCAGTCAAGGCTGCGTTTGAAATTTACGCTCCGGTTTCGGGCCGCGTCGTGGCGGTCAATGAAAAAGTGGCGCAGGACGTCACCCTTGTGCACAAAGACCCTTATGACCAAGGCTGGCTGTTTCAAATCGAAATAAAAAATCCGGCGGAAGCGAATAATTTACTTACCGAAGACCAATACAATAAAATAACAACCAATGGGGGGCATTAACACCCTCACCCCACCCCTCTCCCCTCGAGGGAGAGGGAGGCCGAAGGCCGGGTGAGGGGGTCAAAAAATGAACAAAGAAGAAAAATTACTTCAAAAAATAGGGATTAAAAACTTCGAGGAACTCCTGCCGCCCATTCCCAAGGAACTTCTATTTCCCCAGATCAATATCCCCGAAGGGAAAACCGAGCTGGAACTAACCGAATACGTGGAAAGCCTGGCCGCCAAAAACCCTCCGGTCACCAGCTTCCTCGGAGCCGGCGCTTATGATCACTTTGTCCCTCAAACCGTCTGGGAACTGGCCAAACGCGGCGAATTCTTAACCGCTTACACTCCCTATCAAGCGGAAGCTAGCCAGGGAACCCTTCTGGCCCTGTTTGAATTTCAAACCATGATGACTGAACTCTTCGCCATGGAAGCCACCAACGCCTCGCTTTACGAGGGCGCCACCGCCCTGGCCGAGGCGGTGATCATGAGCAGGCGTTGGCACCAAGAAGAGCTCGGCCTGGCGGCCAAAAAGCTCCTGATCCCGCGCGCCCTGCACCCTCACTACAAATCAACTCTGGCCACCTACACAGTCAACTTGGGCGTTCACATTACCGAAGTTCCCTATGACCGTAAAACCGGCAAGCTCGACTTGGCATTTTTAGAAAACGCGCTCAACGACCCCGAGGCTTTCGGCTTTGTGGCCGGCCAGCCCAACTTTTTCGGCGTCCTGGAAGACGTGGACGCCTTGGCCGAAATCCGGCAAAAAACCAAGGCCTTGTTCATAGCGCTGGTGAATAATCCGATTACTCTTGGAATTCTGCGGCCGCCCGGCGAATACAACGCGGACATCGCGGTGGCGGAAGGGCAGCCCCTGGGGCTTGCGGTCAACTACGGCGGGCCCAATCTTGGGCTCATGGCCGCCAAAAACCTTTACATGCGCAAAATGCCGGGCAGAATCTGCGGCAAAACCGTAGACGCCGAAGGCAAAACCAGCTACACCTTGACCCTTCAAACCCGCGAACAGCATATCCGGCGCGAGAAGGCGACCTCCAACATCTGCACCAATCAATCCCTCTGCGCCCTGGCCGCCACGATTTATCTATCGCTCTTGGGCCCCAAAGGCTTAAAGGAAGCGGCGGAGCTGACTTTCTCGCGCGCGCACGAACTCTTAGACCGGCTGGTTGCGCTTAAGGGCAAGGCCGGCCGGCCCCTCTTCGAGCACGGTGAATTTTTCCAGGAATTTCCCTTTGAAACCCAGATCACGGCGGAACGCCTGGAAGTGGCCGAGGCTGCGGCCGGGATCATTCCGGGTTACCCCTTAAGCCGCGACTTTTCGGAACTGCCCAACACGATTTTAATCGCGACCACCGAAAAAACAACGCCGGCCATGATGGATCAATTAACTGATTTTCTGCAAGGCAACGTCATTGCGAGCGAAGCGAAGCAATCTCATAAAAGGGGTCCCTTTTGATGAGATTGCTTCGTCGCTGCGCTCCTCGCAATGACAAAAAGAGATAAATCAATGTTGGCTACGCTGTTCGATAAAACCAAACCAGGCGCGCGAGCGATCGGTTTTCCCAAGGGGAAAATCCATCCCTCGCAAAAAATTCCCTCTCATCTCCTGCGCAAAACCCCGCCCGGGCTTCCCGAGGTGACCGAACTGGAAGTGGTGCGGCATTTCACAAAGCTTAGTCAGTTAAACTACTCGGTAGACACCAATTTCTATCCACTCGGCTCCTGCACCATGAAATACAACCCCAAAGCCTGCTTCCGTTTGGCTTTCCATGGCGCCTTTAGCGAGCGCCATCCTTTACTTCCGGCCTGGGCGATTCAAGGGACCCTAAAAGCGCTTAAAGATTTTGAAAACGCGCTCCTGGAAATCACCGGCATGGATGCCTTGACTCTGGCGCCCGCGGCCGGAGCCCACGCGGAATTGGCCGGACTCTTGGTCACCCGCGCTTATTTTCAAAACAGAGGCGAAATCCCACAGAGAAAAAAAATCATTATCCCGGATTCAGCCCACGGCACCAACCCGGCCAGCGCGGCCTTGGCCGGATTTGAGGTGGTCACGATCAAGTCCAATGCTCGCGGCCGCGTCAATATCGAAGAACTCAAAAAACACTTGAACGAAACCGCGGCCATGGTGATGATCACCCTGCCTAACACGCTGGGTCTTTTTGAAGACGAAATCTCGGAGATCGCGCGGCTGGCGCACCAAGCCGGCGTGCAGATGTACATGGATGGCGCCAACATGAACGCTTTGATGGGGATTGCCAAACCCGGAAACCTTGGCTTTGACGTGATGCATTTGAATCTCCACAAAACCTTCTCGGTTCCGCATGGAGGCGGAGGCCCCGGCGCGGGCGTTCTTTTGGTTAAGCGCCATTTAGATGACTTCCTGCCGGTCCCTCGCATCATTGAAAAAAACGGCCAGCTCCAAATTGAGGAGGCGCACCCCAAATCCATCGGACGCATCCGGTCCTTCCACGGATCAACCGCCAATCTTTTATGGTCCGCGGCTTATGTGGCGCTTTTAGGAAAAGAAGGGGTTCTCGAGGCCTCCAAAGGCGCCATCCTAAACGCCAATTACTTGCGCGTACTGCTTAAGGAAGCGGGGTTAACGCCCTTCTCGGATGAGCCCTGCATGCATGAAGCCGTATTCACGATTGACCCTAAAAAATTAAATGGGGTGCGAACCTTAGATATCGCCAAGCGATTGCTTGATTTTAAATTCTACGCTCCGACTATTTATTTTCCCCTAATTGTTCCGGAAGCGATCATGGTGGAACCCACCGAAACCGAAACCCCGGAAACCCTGGAGGAATTTGCAAGCGCGGTCAAAACTATTTTGCAGGAGGCACGAACTACGCCCGAAACCGTCAAAACCGCGCCGCACACCTTGCCGGTAAAAAGAATTGACGACGTCACCGCGGCCAGAAATCCGGTTATTTCTTGGCAGCCATCTCGGGATCAATAAAATCCTCTACAGTTTTCTTGGAAAATCCAAGCTCCCGGCCAATCCGTTTTTTATACGCGATATCCTCTTTGATCCAACGCTGAAGTTCGTCTAACGCCTCAGTTCTATAGCGGCACTGCCAAGGATCCCGCGAGCGCTGGGGTTCCCCGCAGGCTATCTTTTGCTCTGTTGCGTACGCAAAAAGAAGCCCGCGAACCGTAGGCAAATCTTTGTAAAAATGCTGCCGATTTATTTGTTTGCCGTTTTTGTCAATCCCTTGAGCATAAAACAGCTCCAATTCTTGATAAAAAGGATTTCTGCGGGTAACCCACTCAAAGGGTGAAAGGGCCAGGGGGGCCAAGCCCGAGCTTATAACTAGGCCCGTGCCCACCACTCCACCAATCCCTAGGGCAGCGACTATAAAATCACCAACAAGAAAGGGCAACACTCCCATTAGACCAGCGAATACGCTGGTCAAAATCAAAGAGATCGCCTTGCCGAAAAAAGAAGGTTTCTTTTTTTGGTATTCCCGAGCCATTTTGGCTCCCTCAAGACGAGCCTCCAATTCATTTTCCTTGGTGTACTTAACTTCAGGAAAACAGGCCCGATTGTAATGATGCTTCATCTCATGAGCTAACGTTCCCAACATTACTCCTTTATGACGGCCAAGGGAACGATCTATTCTAATCTCACCGGTAAAAGCCTCACCCATCCATCCCTTTAAATTCGCCAGCTTCACAAAAACTTCGTCTCCTTCCCCGGCGCAACGACGAATACCCTCAAGGCGGTCTTGGCCCGTCTTGGTCTTCTTGTAAAGCTCAAAAACCTGATTAAGGCGCTTCTTATCTTTTTCGCTTCCCTCGGCGGTCAAAACAACATCAGGCGACAGGCCTTGACGGCGGGGGGTTATCGGCGGATAAAGGCGCCCAGTTTCACTCAATCCTCTCTTGTCGGAAACAAAAGCAGTCCCCCCGCCATCGCGCGCCAATGAAGCCCGATCGATCTCTCCAGGCAAACGCCTTGCGCCAAGTCCATCAAAAACTAAAGACGCGCCCAGCAGATCTGTCGGCGATGCCGCGTCAACTTTCTGCTTGGCAAATAAAGACTCATTCTGCTCCAACGGCTTCGCGTCAACAATAAAAAGCCCGTCCCGATGGTTATCCTTGAGCCACTGCGCTAAACCAAGCCATTTAGCCAGACGTTCGCGTGACTCCTCGTTAATAGTTTTTGAAGTCAAGGCGCTGTGAAGGCCCGAACTAAAATGCATTAAAACGTGCGAGTTTTCATTTTTTGCCACAATCCCCGCATCAATGATCACCGCCAACCGGGCCGCAATCGCGCCGTCTTCGCGATGAGCAATAAAATCATCTACGGCCCCGTCAAATTCTTCCACGAGTTTGATTTCTGCCAAAAATTCCACTAACCATAAGGGGAGATAAATAAAATCCTCCTCGCTAAAGCCGTAGGTTTGGGTTAAAAACTGACGCCTTTCCTCGAGGCTCTGAAACGAACTTGGATTAACAGCTCCGATAAAACTGGGAATGATCAAAAGAAACAACAAAAATGATGATTTTCTCATCAAAAGAGACCTAGCTGCCGTGGATCAAAAACCGCTTGGTTTCTTCGGAAAGGCCGAGCGTTTTGGCGGATTCCTCCACCGAAGCCATGTAGTCGCGAATCCAATTCCTTAATTGCGCTAATTTCTGCGTTCGCTCTTGGCAGGCAGCTTTATTTCCCGCAGACCGGCAGGCCTCTTTTTGAGAGTCAATATAGGTGCGTAAAAGCTGGCGGTAGCGGGCATAAGTCCCGTGCTGTTTTTCAAGCGAAGCCTTGTTGTTTTTGAAAAACTGATCCGCGCTCGGACGACCGGCGGCCACCTGCGCATCAGGCGACGCGGACGCCGCGGGGCCCGGCCCAGATATCGGGTTTAACTTGCCGGGCAAACCCGTTAAAAACCGCGCCGGCTTGGAATCTTTAACTCCTGGAATGTAGCTTAAGCCCAAAAAAACCGGCAACGCCCAAAGCATGCCGTTTAAGGCGCCATACTTTGGACCGTAAGTTTTGGTCCAACCAATGGCCGCCATTCCGCCTAAAGCTCCAAACCCCAAAATGACGCCCAACGAAACAGCATGCCTGGCCGCGACCGTCAAACCGCGGCCTAATTTCTTTAAAAAAGAGGAAAAACCGCCTCCCTTCGCGGTTCCCTTGGCGAACCCCGGGTTTTTGGCCGGAATAACGCTCGGGGCGAGTTCGCCCCTCTTGGCTCCTTTTTTGGCGCTCAAAGCCGCAGCTTCTCCCGGAAGCACAAAGCGCCATTGAGTATGGGCCTTGATGGAAGTTCCGTGTAAAGCCTCAGAAATAACGCGCAGGCCGCGTTTGGGATCGCTGAAAACCTGTTTTTTGTCATCACTCAAACCGTCCAAAAAATCTTTGGGCAAAACTACCACATCAAAGGAACCGCCCAGCTTCTTATCTTTAATGCGCGCGATGGCCTCGGTCCAGCGTAAAAGTTTGTCGCGCTGGCGCTCTCTGACCGAACCCTCCTGATCTTGGCCCAAATGTTTGAGGGCTAAGTCCAATCCATCGTGAAAACGTTTCAAGCGAGAGTAGCCTTTGTGTCCGTCCGTGACGATTTGATTGTAGATGACGCTCACCAACCCATCCAATCCTTCCCGCTCCCCGGCATTGGCTTCGTACTTTTTTAATTCTTGATCAAAACCTTTCATGGCATCGGGATCTGAAAGAAAAGAAACCAACCACGAAGGAAACGTTTTAACGGTGGATTCTTCAAAACCATAAACTTCTTTTAACAAGGACTCGTTTTGAACGGCTGACGCCGGATGGCTTAAAAGGAAATGAAGAAGAATTCCGAAGGCAAAAAAGAAAGATGAGACCCCGCGTTGACGCATCGCACCATAAGATTGAGGCCCAAAACCAAAAAAATCAAGAGGGAAAAGTCTGGCCTTTGGCGCGGCCGGCCGCGCGGGAATAGAGGGCGTGGCCCAAAAAAGGAATCAAGGCCCCGGCCGCCCCGGCCACGGCTTCGATCGAGGCCGGTATTTTGGCTCCCAGGGAACTCAAAGCGTACAAAAGATCTTCCGTGGCCACGTTGCCGGCCGCCCCTTGGGCATAAGGACAGCCGCCCAAGCCGCCGGCCGAGGAGTCGAAACCAACCATCTGGTACTCCTGATAGGCGGCCAAGGCGTTCGCGATCGCCATGCCGTAAGTGTCATGAAAATGAAGAACGATTTTTTTCTTGGGGATCTCTTTTAAAACTAAATCCAACAACCGGCGCGTTTCATCGGGATTGGCGCGGCCGATGGTGTCGCCCAAAGAAACCTCGTCGGCGCCCAAAGCCAAAAGCTCCAGCGCAACGCCCAAAACCTTTTGCGGCGCTACGGGCCCTTCATAAGGGCAGTGAAACGCGGCGGAAACATAGCCGCGCACCGGCATCTTCATGGCCTTGGCCTGACGGATGACGGGCTCAAAGCGCTCAATGGATTCTTTAATGCCGGCATTGATATTCTTTTGGTTAAACGTTTCGGAGGCCGCGGTAAAGACCGCGATCTTATCCGCCCGGCCGAAAATGGCGCGCTCCATTCCTTTTTCGTTGGGAACCAAGGCGCTGTAAATGACGCCCGGTTTTCGCTCGATCCGGCTAAAAACCTCCTCGGAATCAGCTAATTGAGGAATCGCTTTGGGCGAAACAAAAGCGCCGGCCTCTATCTCTTGCACGCCGGTCGCGGATAAGGCGTTAATGAAAGCAACCTTGGCCTCCAAAGAAATAGTTGCCTTCTCATTTTGAAGCCCATCTCGCGGTCCGACTTCGGTGATTCTAATGGCGGATTTCACGGAACAATAAAAAAATCTAGAGGCTCCATTTGGGCTGGCGTTTTTCAAAAAAAGCGGTGAATCCCTCTTTAGCCTGGGGCGTGGCGCGGATTTTGGCTAAAGCATTGACCGCGTTGGCAACCCGGCCTTTACGGTTTAACCCTTCAAATTGGCGCAGGTAAGCCTTCGAAAGCGCGGTGGTCCCGGGCGCGGTACTCAAAACATGAACGATCGTCTGTTGAACCTTATTTTCCAAACCGGCGGCATCGGCAATCTCATGAACCAACCCGATATCCTGGCCGAATTGAGCCGAAAAAATCTGGGCCGTGACGTAAAGGCGCCGGGCCTGCCCGAAACCGATCTTGGGGATAACAAAAGTGGAAACAACCGCCGGGATCAACCCCAATTTAGCTTCCGAAAAAGCGAACCGGCTGTCCGATGCCGCGACCACCACGTCGCAGGCGCCGATTAGGCCCAAGCCGGCGCCAAAACAGTTTCCTTGAACTTTGGCCACAACCGCGAAAGGGGCTTCATCGATCGCCACGAACATATCAAGAAGCCTCTGCGCCTCTTTTTTATTTTTAGCCATAGGAGCGCGGGCGCATTGGCTCATCCAAACAAGATCGCCGCCGGCGCAGAAATCAGAGCCGGCTCCGGAAAGAACAGCGACCCTGATGTCCGAATCCTTGGCGGCGTCCCTGAAAGCGCGAGAAAGCTCATCCATGGCCAAAGCATCCAAGGCGTTGCGGGCTTCGAAACGATTTAAGGTAACGCGAAGAACGGAATTTTGTCTTTCAACAATCAAACGCTGATAAGGCATTACATTCTAAATACAGGGTAGCGGGCCGGACCCTCGGGAAAATGAACCAGACCCAGCAAGCGCCCGACGATCTTTCTGGTGTCCGCCGGATCAATAACGCCGTCATCCCACAGGCGGGAGGCGCCATAATAAGGATGGCCTTCTTTTTCATACTGCTCGCGAACCGGAGCGGCGATTCGTTCAGCATCCTGGGCGCTCAAGGTCTTGCCGTCGCGCGCCAATTGCTGTTCTTTGATCGTGACCATGACACTGGCTGCCTGTTCCGCGCCCATGACGGAAACGCGCGCGTTGGGCCAGGTAAAAAGAAACCTTGGGCCGTAAGCGCGGCCGCACATGGCGTAATTGCCGGCGCCGTTAGAAGCGCCCACAATGACCGTAATCTTCGGAACATTAACGGTTGAGACCGCTTGGACCATTTTGGCCCCGTGCTTAACGATGCCGCTTTGCTCCGCCTCTTTTCCGATCATAAATCCGGTAATGTTCTGCAGAAACACGATCGGAGTTTTTCTCTGACCGCAAAGCTCAATAAAATGGGCGCCCTTTAAAGCGGATTCGGAAAACAAAATGCCTTCATTGCCTAAAATTCCCACAGGATGGCCCATCCATTGGGCAAATCCGCAGATGAGAGTCTTTCCGTAATTAGCTTTAAACTCCTGAAATTTAGAACCATCCGCCAAGCAGGCGATGATCTTTTTTATATCGGAAGGACGGCGCAAATCGCGGTTAACGACATAATAAAGGTCAGATGGCGCGTACTTAGGCTCTTCAAAAGCGTGCGGCGTGAGGAGTGAGGAGTGAGGAGTGGCGGGCAAAGTGTCCACGATATTACGGCAAATATCGAGGGCGTGTTCGTCGTTTTCAGCGAGATGATCGGTCACGCCCGAAATAAAGCTGTGCATCTCTCCGCCGCCCAGTTCCTCCGTTTCCACGTCTTCACCGATCGCGGCTTTAACCAAAGGCGGGCCGCCCAGATAAATAGTTCCGGTTCCTTTAACAATCACGCATTCATCCGCCATGGCCGGAACATAAGCGCCGCCGGCGGTGCACATTCCCATTACCACCGCGATTTGGTGAATGCCAAGCGATGACATTACCGCTTGGTTGTAAAAGATTCGGCCAAAATGCTCCTTGTCCGGAAAAACCTCGGCCTGGCGGGGAAGAAAGGCGCCCCCTGAATCCGCAAGATAAATCGTGGGCAACCGGTTCTCCAACGCAATCTCCTGGGCTCTTAGATGTTTCTTGATCGTTTCGGGGTAATAGGTGCCGCCCTTAACCGTGGCGTCATTGGCCGCGATCACGCACTCGCGGCCGCGAACTTGACCGATCCCGGTAATGATTCCAGCCGCAGGCACCTGGTCATCATACTGGCCCAAGGCGGCCAAAGCGGAGAATTCTAAAAACTCGGTTTTAGGATCAATCAGTTTTTCGATGCGCTGGCGCGCTGTCAGCTTGCCTCTTTTTTTATGAAGCTCAATCGCCTGTGAAGATCCCCCCTTTTGGACCTGTTCCAACTTTTCCTTAAAATCCGCCACCAAAAACCGATGGTACTGGGCATTCAGTTTCGTCTCTTCAGCATTCTTGTTGATACTAAACTCAATGACAGACATGGGTTCAGCCATGGTTTAATTATATTCTTTCAACAACAACAGCGGCGGCTTGGCCGCCGCCGGCAGAAATCGCGGCGACGCCGCGCTTAAGACCGCGGCGCTTAAGCTCCAAGAGAAGAGTTAAAACCAACCGTCCCCCCGATCCGGCGAAGGGATGCCCGATCGCGACCGCCCCGCCGTTGACATTGACCTTTTGTGGATCAATCCCCAGGGCTTTAATATCTACTAGAGCTTGGGCCGCGAAGGTTTCGTTGATCTCAAAAAGATCGATCGCGGCGATATCAAGTTTTGCCCTGGCCAGCGCTTCGGTCACCGCCGGAACCGAAGCCCAGGCCATTTTGGCGGGCGGCGTAGCCGCGATCGCGGCGCCAACCAGCCGGCCCAAGGGCTCCCGGCCCCAAGCTTTTGTTTTTTCCTCCGATCCAAAAATCAAGGCCGAGGCGCCGTCGACAAACCCATGCGTGGCGGCAACGGTCACCATTTGCTGGTCTTTAAGAGGCTGAGCGGTTTTAAAAAAATCCAACGAGGGATCCCCGAGAATATAATCATCCTCTGTCGCGGCGCCGACGGGAACAATCTCCTCTTTAAAGCGTCCGGCTTTTTGCGCTTCACGCGCCAATTGATGACTGCGAAAAGCCCACTGATCCTGCGCTTCGCGGGTGACGGCGAATTCCGGCGCCAAGGACTCCACGGTCTGACTGATATACATGCCGCAGGAAATATCGTTAAAAGAAGGGATAAAAACGCTTCTGGACAAACGGCTGACATTATCGGTTCCCCCGGTAACCACAAGGCCGGCCTGGCCGAACGCGACAGCATCGCCCGCCGCGATTAAAGCGTAGAGACCCGAGGCGCAGGCCATCTGAACGCCGGCCGCCGGAACGTCGGGCGGGATTCCGGCGCGAAGAGCCACGTAGCGCGAGCTGTAAACCCCGTGAGCGTCGGCGTAATAAGCGTTGCTAAAAACCACCCGCTCCACCTGGGCCGCGGCGACACCCGCGCGCTCCAGGGCGCCGCGCACCGCGGCCGCGCCCAAATCATAAGCGTCTTTTTCTTTTAAAGCGCCGCCGGGGCCGCCGTCTCCCTTCTTGCCGGAAGCCCAGGTCGCAAAAGGCGTCCGCGCCCCGGATAATATGTAAACGTTTTTCATAAGATGATCCACATGGGCCAAAAGCTTCTCTTGAGTTTGACCAGCGGCGTTATCGCCGGGGCCCTTTTCCGGCTGATCGGGCTTCCGGTTCCCGCTCCCAACACCCTGGCCGGGGTTCTAGGCATTGTCGGTCTTTTCCTGGGTTACTTTTTTGTGGAGCGCCTTAAAGGGCACTAAACTAACTCCACCGCCAAACTGACCGCCTCTCCCCCGCCAAGGCAAATCGCGGCGGCTCCTCGTTTTAAATTTCTCTGCTTTAAAGCGTAGATTAAAGTCGCCAAAATCCGGCAACCGCTGACGCCGATAGGGTGACCCAGCGCCACCGCGCCGCCATTGACATTAACGCGCTCACTATCCAAGCCGGTTAACTTGACGCAAGCGATCGCCACCACCGCGAAAGCTTCATTGATTTCAAAAAGATCGAAATCCTTCAAATCCCCGCCCAATTTTTTCATCAAATTCTGCAAAGCGCCGACAGGAGCCGTGGTAAACCACAAAGGATCCTGACTGTGCTGGGCCCAGCCCAAAATTTTGGCGATCGGTTTTAACTTTTTCTCTTGAACCAACGACTCCGAAGCCAAAACAACCGCGGCGGCGCCGTCGTTTAATTTCGAAGCGTTGGCCGGCGTTATGGTTCCATCGGGCTTAAAGGCGGGCTTGAGCTTAGGGAACTTGTCGAAATTAGAGCGCTTCGGCTCTTCATCCTCCGCCATGCCCTCCACCGCAACGATCTCGCTCTTAAAATAACCCTTAGCCTGGGCTTCCTGCGCTCGCTTGTAGGAAAGGATCGCGTAGTTGTCCTGTTCGGCGCGGCTAATTTGGTATTTTTCGGCGCAGGCCTCGGCGCATAATCCCATATGGATATTGCCGTAAGGATCCCAAAGGCCGTCTTTGACATTGGCGTCAAGCACCTGGCCGTGGCCCAGACGATAACCGGTTCTGGCTTTATCCAACAGATAGGGCGCTTGGCTCATGTTTTCCATGCCGCCGGCCACAACGGCTTGGGCGTCCCCGGAACGAATCATTTGGCTGGCCAGAACCACGGCCTTGAGGCCCGAACCGCAAACCTTATTGACCGTCAGAGCGCCGATTGAGGTGGGCAGGCCTGCCGCGATCGCGGCTTGGCGGGCGGGCGCCTGGCCGATGCCGGCCGAAACGACGTTGCCCATGATAACTTCGTTAATCATCTCCGGTTGCAGCCCCGATCGGTTCAACGTTTCCTTGATGGCCGCGCCACCTAGCTTGACCGCGGGTGTGGCGCCAAACGCCCCGCCGAAACTTCCGATCGCGGTCCTTGCCGCCGAAACTACATAAACCTCGTTCATCTTCGCAACCCCTCAATCTTATCAACGTATCAACTAAATGTCCAAGCGATATAATGTTTCTTGCACATGCCGACATCCAAAAAATATCTCTCGATCCTGCTTGGGGACGGCGCCTGCGTCTTTTTCTCCTTCGGCTGGGTGACACTTTTAAGGCGTTGGCAAGATTTCACGGACAACCCCCATCTCGTCTTTCACCATTTCCTGTTATTTTTAGTGCTTACGATTCTCTGGTTGTGGGTTTTTTACCTCTGCGGACTTTATGAACCCAGAAATCTCGGCCGATACCAGGAGGAACTCCTGGTGGTCGGCCAGGGCACGGCTTTCCTGCTTTCCGCGCTGTGCCTCTATTTTATTTCAGGCGTTTTTGAAATCCCGACGCCCAAAACCATTCTGTTTCTAGCCAGCTTTCTTTCGGGCGCAATGATTCATTTTTGGCGGTCTTCGATCAATAAAACACCGCATCCGGCCGGGGGACCCGGCGCCCCCCCTTCAGACCAGGCGGTCATCATTGAACAAAAACTCCTCGCCAATCCCGAAACCGACGGCTACCACGAAACCTTAAAAAAGGCGGCCCTGGAAGGAAAACCTGTTTTCAGCTCCTCAACCTACGAGGCTTTATATCTGGGCAAGGTGCCGGTCGACGGCATTACGGCCGCCTGGCTTTTGGACCGCATTCTTTCGGCCACCACGGCAAAAGCCTTTTACGCGGTTTTAAAGCGCCTGCTAGATTTTTCATTGACGCTCTTATTTTTTGCCCCCGCCGCCCTGGCCGCCACGGCGGTTGCCTGCTGGATCAAAATTTTCTTGGGCGGCCCCGTCTTTTACCGCCAAGAACGCATGGGCAAGGGAAACCGGGCGTTCACGATCTGGAAATTCCGCACCATGAGAAATGACTCGCGGAAAACTCCTTCGGTCACCCAGCCCGAGGATTTAAGAATCCCCGGCCCAATGCGCTGGGTCCGGCGAACCCACTTGGACGAACTCCCCCAGTTAATCAACGTGCTTAGGGGAGAGATGTCTCTGGTCGGACCGCGCCCCGAACAGGTTCCGATCGCCAATAATCTTGAATCGCAAATCCCCTATTTTTGGGTCCGGCACACCGCCTCTCCAGGACTCACCGGTTGGGCTCAAATCAATATGGGTTACGCCAGCACCGCCGAAGACGCCAAGGAACGCTTCGGCTACGATCTCTACTATCTGGCCAACAGGTCCTTCTGGCTAGATGTTTCCATTTTAGTCAGAACATTAAGAAACATCCTGTTCGCCAAGGGAAGATAGTTTTAAAATGGATTTAAGAAAACTAAAAGAAGCGTTGCTTTTGAAGTGGCACGGCTGGGTAACGCGGCGCAAGATGAACCGCGTTTTTAGCCGCCGCAAGGATCCTTTTAAATATGAAACCTCTCCTTATGAAACCGCTCGATTTAACGCCATAGAAACGGCTTTAAACGGACGGCGTTTCCGCCATGCCCTTGAAGTGGGCTGCGCGGAAGGTGTTTTTACTCAAAAACTGGCCTCTTGCGCCCAAAGAGTCACTGCTCTGGATATTTCCGGAATCGCCCTTAAACGAGCCGGCGAATTGCTAAAGGGAAACTCCCGGGTGGAGCTGATCGAGGGGGATATCCGGGAGTGGTTCAACGCTTCGAACCGGCGATTTGACCTGATCATCTTGGGTGATATTCTTTATTACCTTGATAAATCCTTGGTTCAACCCCATCTTAAAGAAACGATTGGCCGCTTAGCGGACTGGCTGGATGACGGCGGGCTTATTATTTTGGCTCATGCCTTCGCAAACCCGGAAGAGCTGGCTAAGCGCCGGGGCTTTAGGGAAAAGTTTGAGCGATACGGGCTAACGCTCGCTTCGGAAAAAATCGTTGCCAACAACTCCGGCGGGGTTGCTTGCCTATTGTCTCTCCTAAAATCTAAGCAAGCTTCCAAACAGGGTGGTACTGGGGCATTAAACGAACAACTTGAGGCAGCTGTTCCCAAGCCAAGGCCATAAAATCTTTCAAACGTTCTTGACTGGGCGGCTTAATGCCGTTTGTGGGAGTCACGGGTTGAAAAACGATCAAAGGAACTCCCGGGAACTTTTTTAAAAGACGCAGGACATCTAAAATTTCCCACTCTTGGCTTTGATCAGTCACTACGATCTTGACATAAGTTTTTTGAGGAGCAATTTCCAAAAACTTGGCATGACGGTCAAAAATATCCTGGCCATGCCCGTTGAAATTAGGTTTCCAAGAAGGATCCAAAGCCGAATCAAGTTTGATATCCATGGAAATCAAATCCACCCAGGGCGCCACCTTTTTTAACGCAGGACCCAAAACCCCGGCGGTTTCCAATAAAATTTTAAAATCCTTCCCCTTCAGCGCCGGGCAGAGCTTTTCAAGGAATGCGGCCTGCATTAAGGGCTCCCCTCCTGTCAAACTGACCCAGCGGGGCCCATCCGCGTTACCCTGCTCGCCAATTTGGCCAATAACTTCATCTAGGGCCGCTTCTTTGCCGGAACTCAAAGCCAAGGCATCGGGCTCATCGCACCAAAGACACCGCAAATTGCATCCCCCAAAACGCGCAAAAATCATGGGCGTGCCCAATAAAAGACCCTCGCCTTGAATAGATAAAAAAACCTCAACAACCCGCGCCTTAAGCATAAATTAGGTCCTGAATTTTTGCTTTCTCAAATCCTTTGGCTCTAAGCTTGCAGGAATCACATTGACCGCAAGGCCTGGCGCCACCCGCATAACAAGACCACGTCAGCTCCCAAGGAACGCCCAATTGAGCTCCCAGCTTGACAATCTGTGCCTTGGTCATTTTTATTAAAGGAGTCAAAATTTTCAAGGACTTGCCCTCAACGCCTCTTTTTGTTCCCAGCCTAGCCACCCGCCGAAAGGCCTGGTAATATTCGGGACGGCAGTCGGGATAACCGGAGTAATCCAAAACATTAGGACCCAAAACAATCGCTTCAGCGCCCAAAGCATCCGCCGCCGAAATGGCGTAGGCCGTAAAAAGAGTGTTGCGTCCCGGAACGTAAGTGGAAGGGATCGGGCCTTGTCCAATTTTTTCCAAAGGGATATTGGGCAGTTTGACGTCAAGGTCAAGAAGGGCCGACCGGCCGGTCCAACCAAGCTTAATTGCAATCACATCGAAAGAAACGCCGGCCTTCTGGGCAATCTTCTTGGCGGACTCAATCTCCCGCCGGTGGCGCTGGCCATAATCAAAGATCAAGCAATGGCACTGATACCCCTTGGCCTTAGCCCAATAAAGCGCGGTGGTGGAATCAAGCCCCCCCGAAAGCAAAACAACGGCTTTTTTCATGTAAGCTCTAAAAATTCCTCAATAGACAATCGGACGCCCTTGAGAATATTTTTGAGCGTCCCGCGTTTAACAATTTTAGACCCATGCAGGGGGACCGTGCAATAACGAGAAGGGTCTCTGGGATGATAAAGAAAAACGTGCGAACCCTTGCCGGGGCGATCAATAAATCCGGCTCGTTTGAGAGCTCGAACAACGCGTTCTCCGGAAAGTTGCGGGGGCTTGCTCAAGAGGTGGGGATTTCGACTTCCCTGATGATGTCCGCTTCCCGCGGTACCGGCAGATGGCAGGCCCTTAGGTGCTCCAGGGTCATTTCAATGGCTTCGCGGATATTCGATAACGCCTCATCCTCGGTTTCCCCCTGACTGGCGCAACCGGGAAGAGCGGGCACATAGACAGAAAATCCCCCATCTTCCGGCTCTTTTTCCAACACGACATGGAAACGGGCAATCTTTTTCATCAGTTTCATTATTAGTTTACCAGCTCTCTGTTATTTTACCACTGTCTCTTTCAGCCCAGCCGATGGAAAAGGCCGATTTTTACCTCTTGACAAATAAGCTGGGGGGGGTAATATTTCAATGTAACGTTATCGCTGGAGGTGTCCAAATGAGGAAGCAATGCACAAAAACCGTCACGGCAATCGCTGGTCTGTTTGCGCCACTTTTCATTTCATCCTGGGCCCTTGCTGGGGGTAAGGAGTTGGTCATGCCTGCCGCCAGCTTTCAACTCAAAGAGCCGTATACCTATCGCTACATCATCCAGGTAGGTTCTCATGTATGCCGGCAATGTGGAAACTTCAATGAACCGGACGTCGTCAAAATTTTTTTAGGCAATCCGACCTATAGTAAAAATTCTGACGATCTCATAGCCGGGTGGCCAGGAGATAAGATCGAAAGTAACGATTCCAGACTAAGATATGACGGATTCAGTCTCAACCTTGTCTTGACCGAACGGTCTGATCTTAAGTATGGAGGGGATAAATACGACCTTCTTTACGAGGATCGTTATGGAGGCCGTTATGCCGCCATCGGAGGGCAAATGCTTATGGTTACTTTCTCACCTCAAAACTTTCGGGCTTATGAAATTGCCGTCTTAGAAGGACGGGGAGCAGTCAGTCTGATTAACGGCAACGGAAAAGAACAAAATCGACGATGGTGCGAACGGGTTTTGCGTGAATACAAACTGGCTGATCTTAAATCTAAAAAAACTCTAGATACCAACCGCCGCAGGCAAGCTCTCGAAGCTCTCGATAGGCTTCGCTTCCAGCTTGAAACGGAAGCCTGCAGACCCTTTATGGCCAAGCCCCGCGAGTAGGCGATCCTAAAACCGGGTCAGCTTTACCGCGCCAACTGGGGGTTGGCCTAAAAAAAGTGTTGCTGTCTGTTTAAATCTGGCAGGATCATCGCTGATGAAAAATTTAACCCTGGGAATGGCGCTGGACGGCGTTTGGGCGCCAAGGGAAATGGTGCCAGGCACCATTTTTATTATGGTGCCAGGCACCATTTTTTTAACGCAGTCGGCCACCGCCGATGGAGAATCCACGATTACCGTCTGCCGGCCAACAATTTTCTCAATAGTATCCTGAATCATCGGATAATGAGTGCAACCTAAAATCAAAACATCTGGCTTTCTTTTGGCCAAAAAATTGAGATAAATCCGCGCCACCTGCCTGGTCACGGGATGATCCGACCAACCCTCCTCCACCAAAGGAACAAAAAGCGGACAGGCCTGGGCAATGACCCTGGCTTTGGGGGCCAACTGTTTTAAGTATTTGACGTAAACCGAACTCTTAATGGTGGCCTTGGTGGCGATGACCGCGATGGTTCCTGCGGGCGCCATCTTGGCCGCTTGTTGGGCTCCGGCTTCAACAACGCCGATGACCGGGACCGGCAGTTCCTTGGCTAAAATCTTGGCCGCAACCGCCGAGGCGGTGTTGCAGGCGATGACCAGCATCTTAATTTTCGGTTTTTTGACGCTGCCCACTAAAAATGCCGCGATTTCGCGAGAATAGCGCAAAACCGTTTCTGAAGATTTCGTTCCGTAAGGCACGCGCGCGGTATCCCCGAAATAAACGAACCGCTCGCCGGGCAGGGCTCGCAGCAAGCCCCGCAATACCGTCAGCCCCCCGATTCCGGAGTCAAACACGCCAATAGGCAAATTTTTCATTTTCTCACTGCTTACTATTCTTAAGATAATCCACGATACCCTGCGCCGCCGCCTGCGCGAAGGTATCCTGAAACCCATTATTCATTAAAAGCTGGTAATCATTCTGGTGGGTTAAAAAACCGGCCTCGATTAAAACGGCAGGCATCGCGTTTTCCCGCAAAACATGAAAATCTCCCTTGATGATGCCCCGGCTGGACAAACGCCCGGCCAAGCGCCGCTCGAGCGACCTGTTGATGCCCAAAGCCAATTTTTCGCACTCATAAAGAAGGGCTCGCGACGAGCGATGGGAATTAATGTAGCTGGGGATGTAAATTTCAAAACCGCCCTTGTTTTTAGCCTGTGAAGCGTTCATATGCAAAGAAACAAACGCGTCCGCTTTTTTGGCCTGCGCGAAGCGTACCCGCGCCGGCAGTTCCAGCGTCCGGTCGTCGTCGCGGGTCAAAAAAATCTTGGAGCCGGCTAATTTCTTGGCCAGCACAGCCTCCACTTTTTTGGCAAATCGCAAAGTCATCTGCTTTTCTTTGGTTCCCCACTTATTTGACGTTCCGCCGTCACGGCCCCCGTGGCCCGGATCAATCACGATTACATAGCGACGACCGCGGATAGACTCGGCCGCATGGCTCGTTCGACGCGCGCCCACCGGCGCCGGCTTCGACGCCAAAGACTTCGGGCTTTTGAGTTCAGGCACGGGTTTCGGGCCGCCCCTGGCCGGCCGCGGCGCGGAGGGAAGGCCGCGCGGCGAGAATTTAGACGCCCCTTGAAGCCCGTTGTCCACGACCGCAATCTGCAATTTCTTAAATGGCCACAGGGATTCCGAGGCGTCGATGTCGCTAAACGCGACGGACTCGGGCAGGCTGAACTTAAAAATCAAGGAATTTTCCAGCGCGTCGTGCTGGGCGAACCAGGCTACCGGCGCGGCGCCGGGTGCCGATTGATTCTTCTCCCCGGCGATTCTGGAATAGGGAAAACGAACGGCCAAACGCGCCGTTTTTGGGGGGTCGGCCGGATGAAAAGTGATCTCGTAATTTTTAACAAGGGAAGGAAGCTTAAACTCAATAAACCATCCTTGATCCTGGGACCCCACCGTGGGCGCCTGCACCTCGATAACGGGATAGACTCTCATTTTGGTCCTGGTTTCCTCTAGCTCCACCTCAATGTCGGCGTAGGCTTCAAAATTGGGATGGTCAATCGCCTCAAAAGGAATCAGGAGATCTTTTCCATCGGGAGTCGACAGCGTGGACTGCTTTAGGGTCACCGCTTTTTTGCCGAAAACGAATCTTTTTTGGTTTGGAAAAAATTCCAGAACCTTGCCTTTTTGCAAAACCAAAACGATGGAGGATCGTTGATTGTACCGGCGGACTTTGGCGCGCAAGACGCGGCTTAAACTGCCGGCTGGGATGTACAATGCCGGACCCTGGCGATAGGCCCAGATATTCACGGATTCTTTTTGGGGAAAAACCTGAATGCTAAAAGGAACGCGCTTAATCGCTACTGCGGGAGCGGCCGCGGCCGCTTGAACATCGAAAGCGCACAGGGCGATAATGACGGCGAAAATGGCGGGGGTCAAATTAAATTTTCAATCTTTTAACCAGGAGTTGGCGCACCTCGGCAATGGCTTTTAAAATATTGATCCCCCGGGGGCAGGCGTCCGAGCAGTTGGCGAAGGTGCGGCAGCGGAAAACGCCGTCGGCGTCCCCTAAAAGGTCCAGCCGCTCGGATCGGGCCTGGTCACGCGAATCGAACAAAAACCGGTGGGCCGCCACCAGCGCCTGGGGTCCCAGGTAGCGGGGATTGACCCAAAACGTTGGGCAGGAGGTGGTGCAGGCGGCGCATAAAATGCATTTTGTGGTGTCTTCGTATCGAGCGTGTTCCTCGGAGCTCTGACTCCTTTCGGGAGAGCCGGCGGGCAGATCCGGGGCCTGAAAATAGGGCTGGACCTGGCGGTACTTGGCAAAAAATCCCTCCATGTCCACCGTTAAATCCTTGATCACCCTAAATCCCTTCATGGGCGCGATCACCAAAGGATTTTTAGAATGACTGTTCGTTAAAACGCTTTTAACCAAAAGTTTACAGGCCAATTGATTTTTGCCGTTGATCATCATGGCGTCGGAACCGCACACGCCATGAGCGCAGCTGCGGCGGAAGGTCAACGAGCCGTCAAGATTCTCCTTGATATAGATTAAGGCGTCTAAAACCCGGTCGGCGGGATCCGCGCGTGCAGTGTAATTTTCCCAATGCGGCTTCTTATCGCTCTCGGGGTTAAAACGCAAAATTCGAACGTTAATATCCATAAAAATTTTTAGATTCGGCTGTTCCAATAAATATCTTTTACTCCCCGGCATTGATTCTCGTAACGCGCCATAACGAACAAAGCGTCCGACAATCGGTTTAAGTATTGAACCGCGAACGGTCCGACTTTTTCTTTGCGTCCCAAAGCCACCAAGATCCGCTCCGCCCGGCGGGCTACGGTTCTGGCCACATGAAGATGGGCCGCCGCAGCGGAGCCTCCGGGCAAAATAAAATTTTTAAGCGGCCCAAGCTGCGCCGTTAACCGATCCATTAAGCGCTCCAGATCCAGGACATGGCGCTCCTCAATAACCGGAGCCTTAAGACGCGCCTTATCCTGCTCCAAGATACACAAATCGCTTCCCAAATGAAAAAGCTCATTTTGAATCCGGCTAAGATTTTTAGCCAGCTCTTGATCAACGCTCACCGCCAGGGCACAGCCGATATGGGAATTTAGCTCGTCAACGGTACCGTAAGCCTCAATGCGCAACGAGTCTTTCGGCACCCTTTGACCCGAACCCAGTCCCGTTGTGCCATCATCGCCCGTCCTGGTGTAAATCTTAGTTAGTTTGGGCATATTCAGTATTTCCTTTCTTGCGGCTGAAATTGCGTGATCGTCACCGGTTTGAAAGAAAACGCAAGCTTACCGTCTTTGAGCTCACAAAAAGTGTGCTTCAACCACTGGGCGTCGTTTCTTTTGGGAAAATCCTCCCTGCTGTGCGCCCCGCGGGATTCCTCGCGCAACTTGGCGCCGGCCGAAGTCACCCACGCCAAACGTAAAAGATTGTGCAGTTCAACGGCTTCCAGGAGATCGGTGTTAAAGGTGGCCGAGGTGTCAAAAATTCTGGCCCGGGTTAAGCGATCCACCGTGTCCTCGATTTGACTGACGCAATCGGTCAAACCTTGGGCGGTTCGAAACACGCCGCAATGCTCCGTCATTACGCGGCGCATCTCTTCCCGGATTTTTCCGACCGTTTCAGCCGCCGGATTTTTGGCGTTGGTCTTAAACTGACTAAAAAGTTCCGCAGCGCGGTTGGCAGCGCGGTCCGGAATCTCTTCATGTGACAACTGATTTATATCCTCCACAATAGAACGCCCGGCCTGGCGCCCGAACACCAGGATATCCACCAAAGAATTGGTTCCGAGGCGATTACCCCCATGAACGGAAACGCAGGCGCACTCACCCGCGGCGTAAAATCCCTTAACCTTAGTTCCATCCGCCTTGGCCAAAACACGCGCCGTCTTATCGGTTGGAACGCCGCCCATGGCGTAATGCGCGGTCGGCTGGACAGGAACCATATCGGTTGCGGGTTCCAAACCCATATAGGTCCTGACAAATTCCGTAATGTCCGGCAATTTTTCATCCAACACCTTGCGGCCGATGTGGGTCAAATCAAGATGCACGTAGTCCTTGCCTTGGACCCCCCGGCCCTCGCGGACCTCAAGATAAATACAGCGCGATACGATATCGCGGGGCGCCAAATCAAGCAGTTTGGGCGAGTAGCGCTCCATAAAACGCTCGCCCTTGCCGTTTTTTAAAATTCCCCCCTCCCCGCGCGCCGCCTCCGAAAGCAGAATCCCCAGCTTGTAAATGCCGGTGGGATGAAATTGAAAAAACTCCATGTCTTGCAAAGGAACGCCGCTCATTAAAGCGATTGCCATGCCGTCTCCGGTTAAGGCGTGCGCGTTGGAAGTGATGGAAAACATCCGTCCGGATCCCCCAGTCGCAAACACCACGGCTTTGGCTTCGATGATATGTAGGCCCCCGGTTTTAATCTCGTAAGCGACGACGCCGCGAGCGGCGCCGTCTGAAACAATCAGATCAACAACGTGAAATTCGTCAAAAAAGGGAACGCCACGCTTGATGCAGTTTTGGTAAAGAGTTTGAAGAATCATGTGGCCGGTCCTGTCGGCGGCGTAGCAACTCCTGCGCACCGGTCCCTGGCCGTAATTGCGCGTGTGACCGCCAAAACGCCGCTGCGCGATCTTACCCTCCGGCGTGCGGCTGAAGGGCAAACCCATGTGCTCTAACTCCAAAACTGTTTCAACCGCGGCCTGACACATATATTCAACGGCGTCTTGATCGCAGAGGTAGTCGCCTCCCTTGACCGTGTCAAAAGCGTGCCAAAGGGGAGAGTCTTCCTCTAGATTACCCAAAGCGGCGCCGATGCCGCCTTGAGCGGCGCCGGTATGGCTGCGTGTGGGGTAAAGCTTGGTGATGACCGCGAAATTAATCTTGGCTTTAGCCAGCTCCAAGGCGGCATAAAGGCCCGCGCCGCCGGCCCCCACGACCAGCGCGTCAAAGCGGTGGCGGACAACTTCGGTTTTCGGCATGACCGCTAAAAATCCTTAACAAAAACAGCCAAGCCCAGCAAGGCGACTGCCAGACAAAATAGACCAAAAAAAATCTTGATAATCTTAAGAAGAAGGGGATGCCCAATGACGTCTTCTAAAACATTCTTGACTCCGATGCTCCCATGGGAAAACGCCAGAGCCAAAAGAAGGATGTCGTAAGTTTTCCACCAAGGGGAGGCCAGCCGCGAACGAACAAAAGCGTCGTCGATGACATCGATTGAATTGGCCACGTGCATGATATAAAGATGCCCTAACGCCAAAAACAACACCAAAACGCCGGAAACGCGCACAAACAACCACTCGTAGGTAACGAAGGTTGATCGGCGCACAGGGGCCGCTGGCTGGGTAGCCATGGCTAATGGCCCAAGAGAATCAGCATCGAGGTCGGAATCCAGAGCATTAAAACGAGCAGGGCCTCGATCCAAAAAAGAAGTTTGTGATGCGGTATCAGCCAGGTCCAGAGATCAAACAAGATTAATCGCACGCCGTTAAAAGCGTGAAAAATAACGGCGCCCACCAAACCCGCCTCGCCCAACTTAAAAAAAGGATGGCGGTAGACGGCGATGATTTTATTGTAGAGATCGGTTGAGTAAGCCAACGTAGCGGTGTCTAAAATATGAATCACCAAAAACGCGAACACACCCACCCCGGTCAGCTTATGAAGCCAGCCGGCCGCCTCACCGACACCGCCTCTATAGATAGGGGTAATCCTCATTGACAACTCCCTGACCGCCGCCGAACAATGGCGGCCGGCTAGATACTAGTGGTGACCAGGGTTTCGGTCGTTTGAACCCCGTGGATGGCGCGCACCTCGCGGACCACCAGGCCTGACAATTTGTCCAGTGTATCCGCTTCCGCCATTAAAATGGCGTCCCATCCTCCGAAGGTCAGGTAAACCTCCTGGACGCCTTTAACCTGGCGAATTTGGGAAAGAACTTTTTGCTCGAGACCGGCGGCCAATTTAACCAGCACAAATGCTACCAAGAAACACCTCCGCTACGAAAATCAACCGTAAGGGTCTGTTGAGGAATTAATGATCATTAATTCCTTAACAGACCCTAATTGTATCCAAAAATTTCAAGAATCCAAAACTTGTTAATGAAAAAGCGCAACGGCAGGCTCTTCCTGCAAAAAACCGCTGTCCCACAACGGGCACTCCTTGAGCTTCGCAAAAAGGGTCCGCTGGGTAAGCAATGGAATCTTAATGGTTCCTTGATAAAGAAAATACTGACCAGCCACCCTTAAGCCGCCGCCCAAAACTTTTTTTCCGGCCAGGACCCCGTCATAAAGACAGGGCGCGTCATCGAAACAAACGGGCAGCACGTTTTTAGTTGGCTCGGCAACGCAGCCAGTAATCATTAAAACAGGGTACCCAAGTTCGCGCAGAGCCCAAAAAATCGGCTCATGGACCATCCGGTAAAGATCATTGAGAGACTTGCCCCTAGGACGCCAAGAGGCGGCCGCCAAAGTCACTTCCCCTTTGGGCTCATGGACAACCAGGCCCCCGCCGGTAGGACGGCGGGCCACGGGCCAGCCGAACCCCTTGGCAAGCACTTTCTCAACGGATAATCCGAATCCGACGGTGATACAGGTTTGGTTCCAGGAATAAAGCCTGACGACAGGGCCTCCCGTTCCCTTCTTCAGGGCTTCGAGTAAGGCCCAATCTTTGGCCATGTTGGTTTCCCAGCCAGCCGGAGGGTCCGACAGCAGGGTTATACGAGGATTCATACCTCGGGGTTATTTTTACCATTTTATCCCTGCTCTGCGCAAAGTAAGAGTTTAGCGCAGGGGAGTCACCCTTGAACCCAGTAGTGGAAAGGGGCCCCGCGAGCACGCGGGGAGAACCGTCGGGACTGGTTCTCGGGTCTGGGGGCAAGGGTGACTCCCCTGCGCTAAACCTTTTCTGCGCAAAGCCTGCGGGCCCTAAATCACCCACTCCCCTTTTTGAATTTCTTCCTGAATCAGCTGATGAATCTTTTGAGCATATGAAGCTGGGATGCGGCCGTTGGTCACAATCTTGTCTTTGAGGCCCTTCAAACCCTTGAGGGCCTCGTGCTTGACGCCGGCGTCGCCATCGGCGCAGAGGGTAAACAAAATATCGAGAACCTCGGGGGATTCGATTCGAACCAAAGAATAAACAATGCTTAAACGCACCAACGGCTTTGGATCTTGCGCCAATTGAGACAAAAACCCGATAGCCTCGACCGGAAAAGATTGATAGAGATTGGCCACCTGTCCCGCGATTTGGCGCTGGACCTCTCCACGGTCTTCCGGGGTCATTTGAACCAATGTTTCTAATACTTGTTTTTCTTGGTATTTGATTTGGAGGTTCTCTAATTTTTCCATTTTCTTGGGAGAAACCTTCTGCCATTGATCCCGCACCACCTTGCTCATCTTTTCTTCGTATTTTTTCTTAAGGCGCTCTTCCTGGCTGCCCATCTGACGATAAAGACCTCGATTTTCTTCTAAAGCTTTGGATAAATCACCGGCCAAACGCTGATTGGTCGTTCTTAAATCGCCCAACTGGTTCGTTAAACCGGACGTCTGGCTTTCCAGCACGGCCTGATGCTTTTCCAGGCGATCCCTTAAAAGTTTTAAAGGGCGGCGACCCGCAAAATACCCCAAAAAAACAAGGCTTAAACAGCCGGCCAACACCGCGTAAAGCCAAGGATTGTCCCGGCTCCATATGGGGCGGCGCCCGCTTGAGGCCGCCAGTTTTTCCAAAATGGCGGCCTCGATTCTTAAATCCTCCTTGGTAATGCCAATCAGCAAAGAGTCCCGCCCTGCTGTTTTCTGGGAGCCATCCGTGGACCGCAGCGCCTCTCTTTTTTTCTTAAAGTACAAATAAGCTTTTTCCACCATGGGGTGCCCGCTAAACAAATCCTTGGCCTGCCGGCTCCAATCAAACGCCTCCTCGATGCGTCCTTTCTCCTCGAGTGAACGCACCCCCTCTAAAAAAGTCCGCAATAAAATAACCCTGGCTTTATCGGGCTCATCTTGAGTTTCAACTGCCGCCTTGAGGTTTTTCCAGGCTTTTTCATAATCCTGGCGCAAATAACTCTCCACGCCTGATTTAAACAGCCCTTTCTCTTCGGCAATCAGGGGAAGGGCGATAAAGGCGACAAGCGTAAATAAAGCGAATAACGGAAAGGAATCTAACCGTTTTATTTTTCGCGCGTTATTCACCTTCAGAACTTCCCCAAGCTTGTCATTGCGAGGGCCCAAAGGGCCCGCGGCAATCTCATACAAGGGGGATCCCTTTTTTGAGATTGCTTCGCCCGGGGCTCGCAATGACAGAATGGGGAATTTTTGATTCACCTTATTCACGTTATTCGCCTTTCTTCTTCAAGGCCTTATCGGTCTGCCTGAAGAGCCGGACCGCCTCTTCGTTGGCTGGATTGATCTCGACCACGCTTTGAAGTTTCTGTTGAGCGGCGGCGTAGTTTCTATTTTCAATATCAACACGCGCCTGGCTAAGAAGCAATAGGACCTTTGCTTCGATGTGGCCGGGCTCCATCGCCAGAACCCTCTGCAGGGGCCCCAAGGCCTTCTCATAAAGACCGGCCGCGTAAAAGGTGCGCCCGTTAATTAAATCCCGCTCAATAACCGCCTGCTTGCGCCGCTCATGAAGGCGCGTCTTGATCACGGTCAACCTTGAATCCGAAGGGCGAAAAGACATCATCTTGTCGAGCAAAGTATCCGCCCGATCCAGGCGGCCGGATTTAATCAAAGCCTCGAGCTCATTCAAATAAATGGAAAACTCTTTTTCCTCCATATTCTTCAGAGACGCCGGCTCCTGGACGGATGGATTTCTTATCTTTTTCTCTTGGGCATAAAGTTCGCGCCACTCGGCCTCCATCTTCTTTTGAGCGCGGGTGGAAAGGTACCCGTAATGAAGGGTGATGCCCACGCGGTGAAAAAGGCCCAAAGCATGAAAAGCCGAGGCGTAATCAAATGAAATAGGGCCGTTTTTTAAGCCAAAACCCATCGTCACCTCCCTGGCGTTTAAGCCTGACCTGGCGCAAAAAATTCGGGAAGAAAAACAAAACTCCGCGCCAAAATTCCATCGCAAAACGCTGTTTTCGTCCCCGGGATCTATGGATAGCGCCTCCACAATCAATAAAAAAGAGCTGATCAGGCCCTCTTTATAGTAACTCGGCCCTCCCCTGACCACAAGAGGAAACTTTTCGGCCTCCCGATCAAGCGTCATCTTGGGAGCCCAAAGATTGGCAACGGACAACCCGAACCCCAAAGGCCCAAGAGTCCCCGGGGGAACCTGCAAGTCGACATCGGCTCCATAACTTGAAGCAGACCGTTGGGCAACGGACTGCTTGACCGTCTTTAAGGTTGCCCCGGCATTAAAAGTTCCCGCGACCCGTTCGGCATAAGAAACGCTGAAAGCTAAATCTTGGCTTTTAAAGCTTCCACGAGTTTGACCCAAAGAGTCGGTCTGCTCCGCTTCGCCGGAGCTCAACGACAAAATGCCAAAACCCAAATAGCGCCGTGGCGCCACCGGATGTGACAGCGAAAGCGCCTGAAATTGCCCGGAAAGAACGGGGGCCACGAACAGGGTGGCCTGGCCCAAGCCGCTGGCAGTCAAGCCGGCGGGATTTCCATGCCCGGCCGCGGCGCCGCTTAAACCAGTCGCAACATGGCCCAAAGCCGCCTCCCGCGCCCCTGCCGAAAAAAGGCTTAACCACTCGCCGGGCCGGCCGGCATTAGCGGGACCCACCCGGTTAAAAGAACCGGCAAATAAAGGATTTAGGATATGGGATTTAGGAATTAGGAATAAAACCAATATAAAAATTACTCTCCCCTTGCCCCCAAATCCTAAATCCCAAATCCTCAATCCCTCCGTCACTTGACCACTCCGATCAATCTTTTGTGTTTTTCGGCGCCGGAAGGACCTTCGGCTGTGATCTCGGCTAGATACATGCCATTAGCTGCGATAACGCCGTCACCATTCGTGCCGTCCCAAATCACCTCATTGGCTGTTCCGGAAGACGAACCCGTGCCGCCTTGACCACCGGCGTCAAACTTCATGGTCCGGACGTGATCTCCGATCAAGGTAAAAATCCTGATCGTTACCGTGGCGTTTTCTTTAAGAACGTAACGCAAGCGCGTGGACTCTCGTCCCGCGGCAAAAGGATTGGGGTAATTCATCAACCCCGAAATTAAGCCGGCGGGGGTTGCGGCCGCGATCAAAGCGAAGAGCGAAAAACCGTTGGTTTGAGCCGAGATGGTTTTTTGAGATTTATCCACGACCGGAGCGGCCAGCGCAACCCAACGAGCCTGGGACTCATCCAAATGAACAACTTTCAGGCTGGAGGCGTCCACCAATTCCGCGTCAAGCCGGCCGTCAGCGTTGGCATCGGTGTAAATAAAAGAAACGCGGGCGATCACTCCGGAGGCGTCGAGCTTATTGCCCGCCAGATCATGAACCTCGATCTGGCGGCTGGGTTCGCTGGAAAGGACCCGGACCAAGCGGTCTTTGTAAAAATCCCGGTTCGCCAGATCAATCAAGGAGCTTTTAGCCTGCTCGGGCTCCCGGACCCTGATAAACCCTCCCGCGGGCAAACCGGAAAGCGCTTCAACCGTCAAACGCCCGTCTGCGCTTTTAACCTTGTTGCGAGAAAGGATGAATTTGGCGATATCGCTAGTGTTCTCTTTGCCGAAATCATCCCTGGACCTGATCTGCCAATAGTAAGTCGCATCAACGGCAAGAGCGCCCAGGGCAGGCGTCCAGCTAAGAGCTGTAATCCCGGCCATTTCCGTCAAGCCTTCGGCCAAAAAGAGATCGGTGGAGTAATGCAGGGTATAGACAACACTGCCCACCGCGTCTGAAGGCCGGGTCCACTGAAAAATCAAGTCAAATACGCCAGGAAAATCATTCTCCAGAGGTTTGACCAACGCCAGAGGGACCTGGTCCCTGGTCACCGCTTCAAACGCGCTGGATGACGCCTCGGCCGAAAGGGGTGGGATGCCGGTATCCGTAACCCTAACACGGACGCGGTAAGTCGTCTTTGTGTTTAAACCCCAGATCAGCCAGAAAGAAAATGTATCCAGCGTAATGCTCGAAGCTGTTACGCCTGCAACGGCTTGCAACCAAGTGGTTCCATTGTCCGGCGAGATAAAAACATCCGCCGGGTGTTCCTGGTACACATTAGGATCCGTTGTGTTCCAAGCCGCCGTGAACTTGCCCTTAATTTTTTGACCGGCGGCCGGCGCGCTGGTCAAGCTGATGGCGGGCGCCACGTTAACGTTATCCGTCCCGAAATCAGCCTCCGACTCATCTTGGGCCCAAAGATTCCGGGCATCACTGGCGCGTGCGCGAATTCGGTAGGTCGAAGCATTGCCCACGCTTCTGGTGTCCCAGGCATAAAAACTGGTGGGAGCCGCTATGCCATTGGCGATCAACTGCGTGAAGGCGGCCCCGCTATTAGAGGAAAGCCATAAACTAAAAACTACCGAGTCGCCGGCATTGGGATCGCCCCACGTCCACGTGATGGTGGTTTGGTTAATTAAAATGCCTCCGTTGTTATGCGAGGTTAGCGTCACAGCGGGAGAGCCATTGGTCATGGCAAAAGGGCTCACCGTGGAAAGCCCGGAGAGATTGCCAAGCTCATCTTCGGTCTTGAGCGCGAAATAGTAGCTGGTGGCCGGCTCCAAAGAGCCGATGGCGGTCACTAAGCTTTGACCGGAAGTCGCGGTCAGAAGTCCGCTGGTCTCGACTGCGGCCAAAGCGGACCAATCGGCTTCACTCGCAATGGCGCCGGAGGCGCGATAACGCGCTCTCCAGCGCCCGCCGCTGACCGCTCCCTTGTCATCTCCCGGAAAAACCCAGTTCAAATCAATCTGACCATTGCCCGCGCCCATGGCCGCGGTCATTTGAGTGACCGCAGACGGCGGCGTAATGGTGTCTACAAAAACGCTGAAGGTGCTGGAGTAATTCCCGTAAAGTCCCGGATTATCCTTAGCCCTCACGCGCCAATACCAAAGGCCGGTGGCCAGTTCCGTTGAGATCGTCAACGAAACAGCCGATAAATTCTCTTCGGAAACAACGGGGGCCGCGAAATCGGCGGAAGTCGCCACCTGCAGTTGATAGGCGAAGGGCTCGTCGGAAAAGCCGTCCGGATCCCAGGGTTTAACCCAACTGAAAGCAGGGCTCGAAACATTGATGCGCGAACCATCGGCAGGGGAACTCAAAACCGGCGCCGGAGGCGCCTGGTTGTACGTTAAATCAAAACCGGACAGCCGGGCCCTGTAAGGCGGATTCTCCGAAACAAAGTTGGTCTCGATCTTCAAATACCGCTTATTCGCCAAACCGCTCCAAAGAGCCAGGGGGGTGGAGCTTGAGCTGTAAAAAGTGGAGGTGGAGCCGTCCGGGCCGCGAAAGGAATCGAACGTTGCGCCGTCCGTGGAGGCCGCGATACGCAAAAGGATGTCGGTTTTTTCCGGACGCTCAAAAAAACCGGCGTTAAGCGTTGACCAGCTGATCGGAGTGGTTCCGGAAACATTTTTGTAATTCGTGATCGCAGAGCCCGAAGAGCGCAAGATTCGAGACCATAAAGAACTGACCAGGCTGGAGTCCGTCAGCTTGCCCCCAAAAGCCAAAACCCTCTGGTTATAGGTGTCGTAAGTCATGGCATGACCGAAACGAGCCGTAGGACCCGTGTTATCATGGGAACCTACCCGCGTTGCCCAAGAGCTGACCGGCGCGTCGTAATAATCAGTGTCGCCGTTGGACGTGGCAACATTGCCGGTCCAACCCCCAAACATGACCATTCTTTTGTTTCTTAAATCATAGGCCGCCGCTCCTTCGCCGCGCGCGGCCGGTTTAACCGGGGGGTTGGCCTGACTCCACTGGAAACCCACGGGATCAAAAGCCCAAATTTCATCCAGGTAGGTCGAGGAGCCGGGCAGCTTGCCGCCAACGAGCGCGAATTTTTGACCGGTCTGATCATAAGCTAAAACCGCTCCGGTCCGGTCGGAAGGTGAGCCTGAAATATTGTAACCGGACCAGCTGGAGGCCCCCACGTCAAAAATCCAGGTAGTATTTCCCTGGCCGCCGCCGAAAAGAAGCGCTTGGTTGCGCCCGCGATCCCAGGCCATGGCAGGCAAAAACAAGCCGGCCGGCGGCGACACCTGGGAACTGACGTAACCCCAGCTGTCCGAGGCTACATCATAGGACCAGGTATCGCTCGAGATGGCGCCGCCAAAAAAAAGAATTTTGTTTCCAATCCACGCCATCGCGTGCCCATAGCGCGCAACGGGAGGACCGGGGGGCGTTTTTTGGTGCCAAAGGCCGTCAACGGCGTTCCAGACCCAGGTATCTCCCAAAGGCTGACTCGCCGGATCGAGGCCCCCGAAAACCGCGGCTCGGTTGCGCGTTTCATCGAATGCAATGGCGCTGTAATAGCGAACCGGCACCGTGCTGGTTAAAATATCCCACCGGCTGACCGTGGTTAGCTTTCCCTGAAAATCAACCGCCGCGTCCTGAAAACTGCCGGAGTCAAAATCGGAAGGAACGAAATTTAAGATGCCGCCGGCCATTAAAGGATTCAGGATATAGGATATAGGATTTAGTAATAAAGCCAATGCAAAAATTACTTTTCCCTTGTCCCCAAATCTTAAATTCCAAATTCTAAATACCTGCTTCATGGCCCTTCCCGGGCCGCCCAAGGCTTTCTATTGACGGGGTTACGTTGCGGAAGCTAAACGGCTAAAATTTCTTTGAGTTTATCCACCAAAACCGATATCGGAAACGGCTTTTCCAAATAAGCCACCACCTTAAAATCCTGCCTTAAATCAAGCAGTTCTTTCATTTGCCCTTTACCCGTAATGATAACGACGGGAATATCCCGCGTCTTGGGATTCTCTTTGAGTTTTTGATTAACCGAAATTCCATCCATCTTTGGCATCATGATGTCTAAAAGAACCGCGTCCGGTATCAAGGCCGCGATTTTCTCCAAAGCCTCCAGTCCGTTGGTGGCCTCCTCGGTGAGAAACCCTTGTTTCTGCAAAGCCACTTTGAGCACAAAGCGCACGTCCGGCTCATCATCCACGATCAGAATCGTACGCGAATCGGTCTTGTTCATTTTTGCACTCCGCTTGATTGCTGTTTTTTGGGCAGAACCACATGGAACTGACTGCCACGGCCCAGAACGCTCTCAACCCAAATCTTGCCCCCATGAAGCCGCACAATCTCTTCAACAATGGAAAGCCCGATGCCCGCGCCGCCCGCCTCGCGGGTCAGGGAACCGTCGACCTGATAAAAACGATCGAAAATCTTCTTGTGGTTTTCCGGCGCTATGCCGATGCCGGTGTCCGAGACAACCAACTCGATCGTTTCCTTGCTGCCCGCCAAATCAATGCTGATGCCCCCGCGCGGCGGGGTAAATTTGATGGCGTTTGAAATTAAATTCGTTAAAACCTGCCGGATTTGATCCGGATCGGCTTCGATCGTTTTGCTTGCCAGACCGTTGGGCAACACGGGCGGTTCCAAATTTCTTCGAGCGAACAGAGGGGCCAGCGCATGAACCGTTTCTTGAACCAATAAACCGATGTCAACCTCTTGGAAGCTCGGCCTAAGCGCGCCCTGTTCAAGACGGGAAAAATCCAACAGGTTGCCGATCAAGCCGGCTAACCGGTTCATGTTGTTTTGGATAACGCTTAAAAGTCCCTGTTCCGTTCCTTGGGTGCGAGCACGAACGGCTTCGGCTAAAAGATCAAAGGCCCCGATCATGGAAAAAAGAGGAGTTCTTAACTCATGGGAAACGGTGGAAACAAACTGCGATTTCAGCCGGTCCAGTTCTTCGTAGCGGGCCACCTCGCTCTGAAGTCTTTTGTTTTCCCGCCTGGTGGCGGCGTGGCCCAGGCAACGCCGGGTCAACGCCAACAGTTCGGCCAAATCACAGGGTTTTTGAAGATAATCGCAAGCCCCCAGCTTCACGCAAGCCACCACCAAAGCAATGTCGGCCTGACCACTGATGACGTTAACGCAACCCTGGTGCCCGCTGTCTTTTAAATGCCGGAGAAACTCCTGACCGTCTATGCCCGGCATGCGCAAATCGGTAAAAATAACATCGAAGGGTTCGCTCTTGGCCTTATCCAAACCCGCCGCGCCGTCGGCCGCCACGCTGACCTGGAAACCCTCTTTTTGCAAAGCCCTGGACCAAACTCTGCCGACGACCTCGTCGTCGTCAACCAGTAAAATCTTGGCCGCCTTGGGATTCATTGTTCTGTCCTATCTTTATCCCCCGCGCCGCCGGTGGGATTTAAAAAACGTAAAACGTAATAACAGATTTCATAAGGATCAGCCGGTTTGGCGATAAAAAGGTCGGCGCCGCTGTGATTGGCCTCTTCGGCTATGCCGGCATGGCCGATATAGGTGGCGGTCATCAATACCACCGGAATATTTTTCATGGCTGGGTCGTTCTTAATTTTCCGGCAAAGCTCCAACCCCGAGCAGCCGGGCAATCCTATATCGGCTAAAACCAAATCAGGTTTCGATTCTCCCATTCGCTTTAAGGCTTCCTCGCCGCTGGCGGCTACAACGCAGGGAATCTTGCGCAAACTAAAAAGCTCCGATAGAAATCTGGAAAAAGCGGGGTGATCCTCGACCACTAGAACTGTTTTGCCTTGGCAAGGCACGCCTGCCTTAACCTCAAGGCAGGCGTGCACAACCGTCTCTAAGTCTGCGACCTCAAAAGGCTTGGCCAAATACTCCCAAGCGCCCAGGCGCAGCGCGGCCTGGGCGGTTTCCAGGGTTGGGTATCCCGTAATGACAACGGCCAAAGAATCCGGAAATTTTTCCTTAAAATGCTTCAAAATCTCAATTCCGCCCATGCCGGGAAGCTTGAGATCCGTAATTAAAAGATCAAAATTTTGGTCTTGCATCATCCGGACCGCCTCCTCTCCCTGCGCCGCCAACGCGGCCTCATGACCCATTTTCATAATAATGCGCCCGATCGTCCGGCTGATAGCCTCCTCATCATCAACGACCAAAATTCGGCTCTTCACCGCGGCTGGCCTGCCTCGGCCGAGTTCTGCGGTTTGTGGTCGAAGACCATCAGTTCGATCCTGGCCTTTGTTCCCTTGCCCGATCCGGAAGACTCGATAGCGAGGTTGCCGCGAAATTGCTGAAGGATTCTTGAGCTAATGGCCAGCCCCAGCCCCGTTCCTTTGCCGGTCGCTTTTGTTGTAAAAAAAGGTTCAAAAATCCGGCTTAAATGCTCACGGGCGATGCCTGTTCCGGCATCCTCGATCTCAACAAGCAGTCTGCCCTGATCCAAAAGACGCGAAGAGATCGTGACGGCGCCTCCCTGCGGCATCGCCTGAATCGAATTTAAGATCAGATTGGTTAAAACCTGCTCAAGCTCAATGGCGCTGGCCAGAACCGGAGGAATCCCGGGGTCGACCTTATTGATCAGCGCCGTCTTGTTTAAAGCCGCCTCGTTGGTCAGTAAATCCAAAACGTGCTTCAGGCAATTAAAAAAGGAAACGGGCCCCAAAGAAAGCAGGTTGCTGCGGGAAAACCCCAAAAGATTGGTCACGATCCTGCGGCAACGTTGAGCGGCCTCCTCGATGGCTTTCAAATCCTCCTTCAGCTGTCCCGAATCATCTCCCAGGTCAGCAAGGACCAATTGGGTTGTCGCCAAAATTCCGGTCAAGGGGTTGTTGAGTTCATGGGCGATGCCGCCCGCCAGCTGGCCCACCGCGGCCATCTTTTCCGACTGAAAAATCATCTTTTCTAATTTTTTCTTTTCGGTGACGTCGCGAAAGCACCAGGCTCGGCCATAATAAATCCCTCCGGAGCCCTGGATGGGCGCGCTGTAGCGGTCAAAAATTCGGCCGTCCTTAAGAAGGATTTCCTCATGGCTTTTTTCATCTTTATGCGCGTAAAGACGCTTCACCCTGGCCAAAAATTCCTGCGGTGAGCTCAACTTGTCCAGCGCCCACCGCAACGCCGCGTCATCCGAACGGCTCTCAAGGACACTATCCGGCAAACCCCACATTTCAACGAAACGCCGGTTAAAAGAAAGAATCTTGCCCTCTTCGGAAACCACCAGGATGCCGTCAATAACCGCCTCAACCAGGGGCCCCAGAAGGTCCAGCGCGGTGGCGCCTTGCGTTAAGCCGCCGCTCATCGACCCACCTGCCTGGCGGAAAATAAAGAAAGGAAACCCGACAGCTTGGCGAGCAGTTCCTTGGATTCAAAAGGCTTGGCCAAAAAATCATCCGCTCCGGCCTTTAAGGCTTCTTTTTTTGTTTCCTCGCCGCCGTGGCCGGAAATGGCCAAAATCCGGACCTCTTTTAAATCTTGGTCATGCCGGATCATGCGGCAGATCTCAAAACCATCAATGCCGGGAAGTTTTAAATCCAAAATAACCAAAGAGGGGCGCAGGCGGGTCACCTTGAAGCCCGCCTGAAATCCGTCGCCGGCCTCATGGATGTCAAACCCCGCAAAAGCGGACCGCAGAATTCTGCCGACAATGGACCGGATGCGCGGCTCATCGTCGACGATTAAGACAACGGGATTGGAAATGACGGCGGCCAGTTCAGGCGGAGGGGGAATATTGTGAATTTTTAAAAAACGAACCAGGTCGATGCTCAAAATCCTGCGGTGTCCCCCTCCGGTGGTAAATGAAGGAAGCTTGCCCTCCTCGATCCAATGCCCCACGGTCGGAGGGGTCACATGGCAAATTTTGGCTATATCATAGGTCCCTAAAGCCTTTTTTATGTTTTTCATGTTCTTTATCTATTTAATGTTTAAGCCAAAACAGCCGCCTGTCAACACGGGTTGAATGATTCGATTGGGGAGCCGAAGGTTAATCCAATGACGAGCGGCTGGCGATGGGACTGCCGGATTTTTCGCTGCCGGCCTGGGCGCCGGGGTCAACGGCGCGATGTCCGGGGTTGAAAAAAATAACGGTAACCACGGCGCCTTGGCTCTGGCCGCCGGAGACGACCGTCATGTCTCCTCCCAACCGCCGCATGATGTTTAACGATATAAAAAGTCCCAAACCCGTTCCCTGGCCGGCCTCTTTGGTCGTAAAGAGAGGGTCAAAAATCTTGGCTAAATTTTGGGCCGCAATCCCGCAGCCCGTATCTTGAAAAGTGATGCCCAACGAGTCCCCCCTACGACTGCATCCGATGGTCAATGTTCCCCCCAAAGGCATGGCCTGCAGGGCATTGACGATAACGTTCATAAAAACCTGCCGCAGTTCGGCCGGATTGGCTTGGACGCAAAAAAGGCGGCGGGGCGCCGAATTTTCGATTTTGACCCGGCCCGCTTTCGCCTGGTGTTCCATAAAAGAAATCGTTCCCTGCAGAATATCACCCACCTCGATCGTTTGAGGCTTTGAGTCGTTATGGCGCGCGAAAGTCAGCAAGCCGGCAACGATCCCCTTGATTCTTTGAGTTTCTCGAAGAATAACTTCAAGGTCTTTGCGCCATTGAGCGTTAACGGGAACGCTGGCAAGAGTCAACTCCAGCATGCCCAAAATTCCGGTCAAGGGATTGCTGATTTCATGGACGATGCCGGCGGTCAATTGGCCCACCATCGCCATCTTTTCGCTCCGGATCAGTTGGTCCTGGGCCTGATCCAGCGCCCCCTGGCGCTGTTTCAAAATATCGGTCAAATTGGCCAAAGCGCGCCCCAACTCCTCGAGCTCCCCATGATGGCCGGAAGAGGAGAGCTCTTCGGTGACGCCCGAATCCGCCCCGCGCTCAATCTGGTGGACCATCTCAACCAAGGCTTTAATCCGGCTGCAAACCAAAATCTCAACGGCAATCAAAATGACCGCGCTAATCAAGATCACGGCCAAACCCGCGTACAAGGACCCTTTAAGCTCCGGTGCGCCCGAGGGCCAGCGCTCCAGCAATCGCAGCAACGCCCCCGTCCAGAGTCCCCCCAACAGCACCAAGACAATCAAGTAAGCCTGGCTCTGCAGGCGCCCCAGGGGAATCCGGGTTATTTTCGTTTTAACCATTATTTTTTATGTAGCCATAAATCCTTTTTAAATCAAGCGATCACAAATTCTTCCTCGTAAAACCGAAGGCGAGCGGAACTTTTGCAAGGCTTATGCAATCAGCGGATAGAAGGAGGGTTTAGTTCGGAACGACCAGGCGGTATCCCCTCTGGGCAACCCACTCGATCGAACAGGACCCGGGATCAAGATATTTTTTAAGGCGGGAAACCGCGACGGCGGCCTCGCTGTCACGCACCACGTTTTTCCAGAGGTAACGAATAAGTTGCTGCGAGGGCACGGGCCGGGGGTAATGCCGGGCTAAAAACCAGAACAAATGAAACAATTTAACCGGCAACCGCTCGGAACGCCACTCCGGGTCCAAAACCCGGCGTTCCTCCCGGTTAATGATCAGCGAACCCACCTGCAAAATTTCGGCCGCAGATCCGCGGTCAAGACCGGTCTTTCGAATCAAGGCCCGGCAGCGTTCGCCCAGCTTCTTTAAAGAAAAGGGTTTGGCTAAATAAGAATCCGCGCCCCAGGCTATGCTGGTCAGTTGCGCCTTGTTGGTGATTTTTTGGCCGCTGATCACTAAAGTCGAAATTTTTTTGGTCGAAGCATTAAGCTTTAGTTCGCGGCATAAACCAACCCCTGTTTTGCCGTGCCCCAGAATCCAATCCAAGATAACCAACTGCGGCTTATAAAGAGAAACCGCCTCCATTAAGCCGTTGCCGTGGGCAAAAGTCAACACCGATGAATTGGGGATATGGCGGGTCAGCGTGCGTCCGATCAGTTCGCGCATCTTAGGATCGTCATCCACAACCAGAATTCTGATCGAATTGCTCACGAATGATCGCTCCTTGCTCCAAGACCCGTCTTAGCCAGCGTCAAGCGCAACTCTTCGCCGCTAAAAGGCTTGGTGAGATAAACAATCCGGTTGTTTTTCAAAAACTCCAAACAATCCGGGTTTAAAACGTCCCCTGTTATAAAAATCAGACGCGGTAAAAAAGACGGATTTTCTTTGACCAACAGCTGGTAAAAATCATACCCGCTTTCACCGGGCATGGCCAAATCAAGCAGAACAAAATCATAAGTTTTCTTGGCGATCTTTTTTTGGGCGGACGCCACGTCATAAACCACATCGGCGTCATAACCCATTTTCCTGACAAGCCGGGCCGTCATGCGGGCCAAATCCCTTTCATCGTCAACAACCAAAATTTGCTGGCCGGAAGGTTCGGTGACCGAAACAGTCTGCGGCTCCTCGTCGCGGCGAGCCGCCAGCAAGGCCGGCAGATCAACCGTAAAAATGGTCCCCTGGCCGGCCTGGCTTTGGCAAGCGATGCCGCCTGCGTGCTCCTTGACGATCTGCCAGGCGATGGCCAAGCCCAAACCGGTTCCCCGGCCCGCCTCCTTGGTTGTAAAAAAAGGTTCAAAAATCTTTTCCCGATGTTCAGGCGGCACTCCCGGACCGTTATCCTGGACGCGGACATAAACCTTGCCGCTTTCATGGCGCGCCTGAACATTGATAATTTTCGGGCGCTCGGCGCGCGGTTCCACCAACGCGTCGTAGGCATTTTGAATGAGATTGACCAAAACTTGCTCTAACTGCTGAAAATCTCCCTGCACTGGGGGCAATTTCTCCGGGACAAAATTCACTTCCACATTGTCCGCCTTGGTCAGCCTGTACTCCAGCAAAGTCAGCACCGAACGGATCACTTTATTGATGTCCACGGCTTTCTTTTCGCGTGATCCCTGCCTGACGAAAAGAAGCAGGTTGTCAATGATCCTGCGGCAGCGCAAAGCATGCGCGCGGATTTGCTCTAAATCGCGTCTAAGGGACTGCGGGCATTCCTCCTCCAGCATTAATTCCGCGTAACCGGTGATGCCGTTTAAAGGATTATTGAGCTCATGGGCGATTCCGGAGATCAACTGGCCGACGGCGGATAATTTCTCGGACTGCATGAGATGGTCCTGAAGCTGGCGTTGCTGCAATTCGCGATTTTTGAGCTGGGAAGCCATTTCATTAAAAGCGGTGGACAGATGCGCCAGTTCCCTGGGCTCATGAATGGAAACGCGGTGGTCAAGATTTCCCCGGGCCAGCTCGCGCGTGCCGTCAACTAAAACGCGGATGGGCCGGGTGGTGGATCGAACCACCCAAAAAACAAAAAATATGGCCGCCAGTCCCACAAAAATCCCAAAAATAACCGCCAAATTTCTGATATCCCGCAATGGTTTTAAAAAATAAGCCGGCTCAATGGTCAGATAAATTTTCCAGGGGCGCTTGGCCAGGGCGACGGAACGGGAAAACGTCTGGCTGAAAAAAGATTTATTGCCGGCGATGACCCTGCCGCGGTCGTCTTCTATGTAAGCCGATTCCTGCCCACTGATTTTTGCTTCGGCCATTTTTTTCTCCATAATCGCAACGTCGTAGCCCAGGGCCAGAACGCCCAAATTTTCCCCGCCGGGGCCGCGCACGGGCTTGGCAAAATAGATCAAGGAGAAATCTTCCATCGCCTCCTTGATGACCGAAGAAACAAAATACTCACCCTCTTTCAAAGAAAAAATTTTTTTAAATTCAGCGCCCGCCGCCCGCCCAAATAAGCTCAAAGAGTTCTGGGTGGGCTGGTCCTGGCGGTAAGGCCGCCCGCGGATGATTAAAATGACGGGCCGGCCCTCTTCGCTGACATACTCAACGACGGGATAAACCTGGGCTCTTTGGGCAAAAGCGGAAAAAAAACTTTCCAAAGTGTCGCGGTTAACGGCGGCCTCCTGCAGGAGCTGATATTCTTTATTGTTGTGATAATCGACAAAAAGAGGGTTTTGACTTAGCGTCATCAGGTCGTTGACTCTTTGACCGAGCTCGTCGTCCATATCGCCGGCCAGCTTGCCGGCTAAACCGGTTAATCCATTATCCAAAGTGGAAGCGGTGAACTTGCTGAATCTTAAATAAGCGACGCCGATCACCAGCAGCGGAATGCCCACGGCCAAAGGCAAAACACCGGCCATTAATCTTGTCTGAATGGAAAAAGCACGTCCGTTCCAAGACATGCTGTTGCGCCTCCTATTTAAACGAGGACTCCTTTTTCGATCCCGCAGGCAGCGGGACATCCAAAAGCTTGGCGGCGGCGGCGATCAAATCCGCCAGTGAGAATGGTTTCTTGAAAAAAGCGTGGATACCATTGGATTTAATTTCTTTCTCGGAAGGCGGACGCCGTCCGCTGACCGCGATGATTTTGACCTTGCTTGTCTGGGGCATCTCGCGAAGCCTGGCGCAGACGGCCAGGCCGTCCAGACCGGGCATCACGATATCCAAAACCAACAAATCCGGGGCTTGCTTGCCGATTTCAACCAAAGCTTCGACGCCGCCGGAAGCTCTCCGGATTTCAAAAAATTCGCGATGCTTTAAGAAAGCGCGCTCCAGAAGCCGGACCGAGTCCGGCTCGTCATCCACGATCAAAATCGTTTTTTTATCCGAAACCAGTTCTGGCGGAATGGGAATCTGGAATTTCTGCAAAAATTCCACCAAATCTTGGCGCGTAACCCGGCGGTGGCCTCCCGGGGTAACGTAGGCTTTAAGCTTACCGGAATCAATCCAGTTGATCACGGTTGCCGGATAAACGTCGCAGATGCGGCTTATCTCGGTCGTGGTATATGTTTTGTCACTCATATTCTCTGTGTATTTTACCTACTTTATCCCGCCGCAACGAAAACCCATATTATTACCGAGATTCCTTGTGAATATCGGCTTTCTTGCTGATCATTAAAGAAGGAAAAAATAGGGACAAACATTCGCAAGCCCCATCCTTGGTCTCAAATCGATGCCGAACTCCAGGAGGAAGAATAACCAAACTGCCGCCGCGCAGACGATGCCGGCGTCCGCCAAGGCAGGCCGTTACCGTCCCGCGAAGGCAATAAATCAATTCCGTTGTCCGGCGATGATAAATCGTGGGAAGCTGCGTATGGGGTGGCACGCGCTCGTAAATGACGGATACGTTGCCCAAAAGACGTCCGGACGCAATTTGACGGGTTAGCAACCGGCCGAAATATTTAGCCTTGATCTTAGAGATATGGGTCACCGACATTTTGGCTTTAGCGCTACGGGATTTAGTTGGCACGGATATTCACCGCGTAAAAATAAGGCATCCCTAAAACGTAGGGGGTAAACTCAACAGCCCGCCGCAAGCCATAGGTTCTAATGCGTTGATAAGTAGGGAGCGCCAAAAAATTTTCGTAGATATGCCGGTCAAGATCTTCCGATATTTTAGCTTGCTCTTGAGGATCAAGCGTAGCGGTTAATTTTCGAAGGCGCTCATCAATTCCCTGATCCGGAGCCAGGGAAAAGGGCGACTCCCCGCTCAAAAAAATACTGCGGACAAAGAAAGCATGGCTCATGGTATCCGGGCAATCATAAATCATCATATCCCACTGGCCGCGATCTTTTAAGTACTCAAAAATTTCGGCATCCGAAACCAAAACCGAGTTAAGCGTAATGCCTATCGCGTCCAACTGCTTGGCGATGATGCGGCCAGTTCTTTCCGCATTCACCTTTAAAAAAACTTTAAGAGCAAACCCTGCCGGATAACCTTCTTCTTTTAGAATCTGTCTCGCTTTTTTAGGGTTATAGGGATAAGGCTTGATTTGAGAATTATGCCCAAACTCGTCAGGAAAACTCAAAGTTCCCAAGGGTATGCCGTTGCCAAAAATGTCATAGCGAATCAAGGCTTTACGATCAACGGCCAAATTGACCGCCTCGCGAATGCGTTTATTAGAAAAAGGAGGGCGGCTGATGTTGAAATTACCGGCAATAGTATAAAAGGTCGGTTTTTTAAGAACATATGTTCCCTTATTTTTCTGAACATCGGTGGTCCGGGTGCCGGCAAGACTGGTCAATAAATCAACCTCCCCCTTAAGCAAGGCGTCAACCTGGGCTTCCTGGGCAATAAAGGCAAAGACCAATCGGTCCACTTTCGGGTAACCTTTCATCCAATAATCAGGGTTGCGCGCAAAAACGATCTCTTTGTTTTTATCCCACCTTTCAAAACGAAAGGGACCCGTGCCTACCGGCTGCCCGGCGAAACCTTGATCGCCGACGTTCGCATAATACTGGGGAGGCACGATATGAATCCACGCCGCGAGGCGATTTAATAAAAGGCCGTCGGGATGGTGGGTCAAAACATCCACCACGTGATCATTGATAACGGTAACGGACGCGATGGTGGCAACAAAGCCCAGCGCTGGAAATCGTGTTTCCGGAGCTACGTATTTCTCTAGGCTAAATTTAACCGCTCGCGCGTCAAAAGGCTCGCCGTTATGAAAAGTCACGTTTTTTCTTAGATAAAACCTTACCGTGGCGTCATTGAGACGCTCCCACCGCTCGGCCAGCGCCGGCTCCACGCGTCCCTCCGCATCGAAACGCAACAACCCTTCCAAAACTTGCTGCAAAATGATGTGTGTTTTTTCCGAAAACACCTGGTAGGGATTTAGGCTTGGGGGATCACGGACATCATCGCAAACCCTAAGGATGCCTGCGGATTTCGCGCTCCAGGCGCGGTCGGGCCAAAGCAAACTAAAAACTAATAATGCAAATAGCGCAAAAATCCACCGTCCCATTGCCTTTATTTAAGCCTATTTAGCTAATCCTGCAAAAAAACGCTCCAACGATTCCACGCGGGAATGAATAGGGGGCACCTCGTCGGGGTCGATGGGCACATCAATGACACAGGGCCGGCCAAGCTTTAAGAGGCCGGGGATAACATCCTGCATACGGCCGGGCTTATCCACGCGGACTCCCACCGCGCCCAAAGCTTCAGCGATTTTAGCGATATCCATGGAATGAAATTCGGTAGCGATGGTGCGGCCGCGATATTGAAGCTGTTGACCATGATAAACCGTGTTGTAACGCCCGTCATTTAACACGATCCAAACAACCGGAATGTTATAAGTCACGGCGGTTGAAACCTCCATTCCCAGCATCCCGAAGGCGCCGTCTCCAACAAAAGCGAACACCGGACGCTGCGGCGCGGCCAGCTTGGCCCCGATGGGACAGGCCACCCCGTAACCCATGGCTCCGAAATCCCCCCAATTATGAAAAAAAGATTTCGGCTTTTGGACCATCAAATAGTGCAGGGCCCACAAGGTGGTGTTGCCGGAATCCACAAATAAAACCGCTTCTTCCGGAAGAGCCTCCTGAAGATCCCTGATTAACCGTTGTGGTTTTAAAGGCGCCGCGCCGGAATCCATCTTTTCGGAAAAATAACACAGCGGCTGGGAAGCCTTCCACTGCAAAAATTGATCCGCTTCGGATCTCGTCTGGTACTCACCGGTTTTTAACAATCTCTTGATATGAAAAATTATTTCCTTTAAAGTTGATTTGGCGTCGCCGACAAGGCCGACCGTGACCGGGTAGTTGCGGCCGATGACTCCGGGATCAATATCCTGCTGAATAAAAGCGTCGCGCGGTTTGAGCCTCTCTTCCCAACCCTGCGTTGAAATCTCGTGAAGGCTGCTGCCAACCACCATCAGAACGTCCACCTCTCCCGAAAGAAGATAGCGCTCGGCCGCCGGAGCGCTGGCTAACCCAAAAACGCGCAGGGAGTAAGGGTGGGTTTCAGGGAAGACTCCTTTGCCCTTGGGCGTGGTGGCAACCGGTATTTTTAAGAGCTCCGCCAGCTCTAAAAGTTCGGCCTCGGCCGAAGCTAACGCCACGCCGTGACCAGCTAGAATGGCCGGTTTCTTGGCGCCAAGAAGATCATAACAGGCCCGGCGAATCGCCTCCCGGTCAAAAACATGAGCCTCCACCCTGTATTGAGAAGGCGGCCAAAGCTCGAAAGCAACTTCTTTCTTCATTAAATCGGTGGGTATATTCAGGTGTACCGGACCGCGCCGGCCGGTCATGGCCGCGCGGATCGCCTGTCGAAGAGTAAACGCCAAATTGGCCGCGTTGGCTACCATGACGCTTAGCTTGGTCGCGGGTCTCAACATTTCCACCACATCCACCCGGTCATAGGTGGAATCCTGAAGGGATCCCTTTCCGAAGGTTGACGAAGCAACCTGGGCGGTTAAAACCAACACCGGCAACGAGTCTGCTTTTGCCGCTGCGACAGCGGTCACTAAATTCGTGGTGCCAGGACCGGTAGTAGCCAAACAGACGCCCAGGCGGCCGGAAAGACGGGCATAACCAGCGGCCATGAAGGCCGCGCCGGCCTCGTGGCGGGTGCTGATGGTTTTAATCCCCCTCTCGTCATAAAGAGCGTCAAAAATCGGGGTAGCGGGTCCTCCGGGGATCCCAAAAATGACGTCCACTCCTTCTTCTTTGAGGTAATCTAAGATCAGGCGGGAAGCGGTGGTGCGCGCAATCTGTGCGGATTTAATCATTTTAATAGTTATTATAGTTTATGTAATATAATAAGATTCGTGTTAACGGCCGCCCCCTGCCCGGCATCTCTCGTGGATATCCTGAAGGCCAGGGATCTGATCCGCGCTCATATCGCCGTCACCCCGCTAAGAACCTATCCCGCCTTGAATAAAATCATCGGCCACGGCATCGAGGTGTGGGTCAAGCATGAAAACCACAACGTCACCAACTCTTTTAAAGCGCGCAACGCCCTGGCCGCGGTGATGGCTTTGGACCCCCAAAAAAGAAGCCGGGGCCTGGTTGCGGCAACCAAGGGGAATCATGGGCAAGGCGTGGCTTGGGCAGGACGGCTTTTTGAAACACCGGTCACTATTTTTGTCCCAAAAAACAACAACCCTGACAAAAACGAAGCCATGAAAGACTTCGGCGCCAGGGTTATCGAGGTTGGAAAAAATTATGACCAAGCGCTGGAGGCCGCCGAAAACTTCAGCCGCCGCCACAACCATCGGCTTATTCATGCCGCCAACGATCCGGCGGTTGTGGCGGGTGCGGCAACAGTCGCCCTGGAAATACTAGAACAAAATTCGGACCTTGAGGCGATCGTGCTGCCCGTCGGGGGCGGCTCTCTGGCCGCGGGCGCCATCCTGGCCGCGCGCCAACTCAACGCCCCCGTCAAGATTTATGGGGTTCAAGCCGAGCGCGCGGCCGCAGTCCAGCGCTCCTGGCTGCAAGGACAGGCTGTTTTTCGTCCCCCATCGGACACGCTGGCTGACGGCCTGTCCACCGCCAATCCTTACGATTTGACCTTCAATGTCCTGCGCGAAGGGCTCTGCGGCTTCGTCACCGTCAGTGAAGAGGAGATCGCCCGGGCCGTCGGCTGGTTTATCGCGGCCACTCACAACCTGGCGGAAGGCGCCGCAGCGGCAGGATTGGCCGGGCTGTTTTCTTTGCGTGAAACCCTGGCCGGTAAAAAAGTGGCCGTGGTTCTATCGGGCTCCAACATAAGCCTTGAAAATCTCAAACAGGCGCTAAATCAGCCGCCGCTAGCTAATCCGGTTCTTCTGAAGAACTGCTACTAAACCGAGATTCCGCAGTTGACCCCTAAAAACAAGCGTTGTATAAAATTGCTACTTGTTTTATGCGCAAGGATTGCCGTGGGCAGATTTTTGAGGTTGTGGCGCTTAGCGTCGGCGGTCAGGCGGCGTAAAAACTGGCAGCGCTTTTCGCAGGTCTCAACTATTTTTTTAGGAGGGGTTGATGGCTGTTTCGAGCTGCCGGATGCGCCTGACCTCTTCAGATACTCATTATTTTTTCTCAATTAAAAACAAAAACTCGTGATTGGGCTCTTCCGCATCCCGTATCCATTCGTTTGTCCATTTCATCCCAGACATTACGTTCCTTTTATAATCAAGCTCAAGGACCTCAAGAACCTTGCCACTGGCACGAAGCGTTTCGCTTAGCTCATGCGCCGTAGCTCTCCCGCCGGAGCTATAGGAAAGGATAATCCATTTTGCGTTGGTAAGTCTGATGAGCCGTTCTATCGCCTCCACAGCAATAAATTTTCCGCTGTCATTTCTCCGGAATTCCTCGAAGCAAGATGCCGCAATTGTGTCCGAGGTATCCACTCTCCGCTTGGCTTTTCCGAATAATTTGGGTCTATCGTAAGCGCAAATAGTGGTCCATAGATGGTAATACGAAGCATATCTTACTCGCGACGGGGGCATTTTATCGTTGTTTGATCCATAAGGAGGATCAAAATACGCCAGGTCTACAGAAATGTTTTGTATTAAGTCAAAAATATCGCAACGGTATACTCGATGAATGGGTTCCGCAACGAAGACCCTGGGAATTTTGAGAAAAAGGTTCTTGTACGACCTAGGCGACCAGTCTTTGAGATAAGAAACAAAGTGCCCCAGCGTGCTATCAACCTGATCAAGGGCAAGCATTAGGCTCGTTAACGCAACTGCTTTATCAACGCGGGGTAGAACGAGTCGTTCGATTTCATCCCGAATCGCGTCAAGCTTTCTTGTGTTGTGAATCTGCCAGGGCTTCTTAAATCCATCTTCGTGGTTTGAAGAGCCATTATTTGAAAGTCCCCCATAATGTTCTGAAAACCAACCATCCACGGGCTTTAGAGAATTCAGATGCTGAATTAATTCACCATATACTTCTTTTTGTTTTTGGTTGAGAAGATAACAAACGCCGAAGGTTTCGGACCAAAGGGATATATCGTTACAAAAGACCCGATAGCCGCTTTTGGCAAGCGCCTGAGAAACTCTGGTCGTCCCAGAGAAACCATCCAAAATGGTCCTGGGGTTCACTTTGCGCACAAGCTGGAGAATATAGGGAAGCAGTTTGAGTTTAGAGCCTGCATACTTGATGCCTTCCGTGGGAGGCGCATCTACAACAATGTCGTTAAACAGGGAAAGCGCTTCCATCAGCGTGTTAAGCCAGCGCTTCTCTTCAGGCGAGCAATGTCTTCTTTTATTTTTTCTAGGGCCGACTCGTGTCCTTCGCCTGAAGACACCAATGCATGAGAAAACAATTTGACTAAGACAAGATTATGTGAATAGCTAATCCAGCCACTCGTGACACTGTCGAAGTACTTTAGGCCGTTCTTGGTGTGCGTCCAGAGCCCGCGTTGCAAGGCATTCGCGGCGGCGCCTCCGTAGCGAACCTCGCACACATAGCCTTCGTCGGAATCGTAGAACCTATAGACAGGGTGTTCTCTGCCCCTCCCATCATCTTCTCTTACAATCTGAGCTGTTGATTCCCTGGCCTTCTCATAGTCAAAGACGAGAATGTTACATCGCTGTTGTTTCTCATCATAAATTAGGGGTAGAACATTAATGCTGCTAAATTCAGCAAAGACCGGGTCTTGAAAGACATTCATAATATTTCTTTTTCCCTGAATTTTTTTGCCCTCACGTTTTAATCGCGGAAACATGCGAAAATCTTTGTCAGTGGACAATTGTAGCGGGCCATCGCCATATGCCTTCAGGCTCACTGGAAATTCAACCTTGGTTATTTCGCTGATGATCTTGATGTCTTCCTCGTGCGTCTTGGCACGATACAAATCTTTGCCCACATGCACAGATCGAAAATCGTACATGTACTGGTTTATAAATTCGGCTATGCCAATTTCGGCCAAGTCACCGTGGGTCTTATTTCCAATTAAGCGCATTGTGAATATATTGCTGAGAGTTGTCGCGATCAAATTGGGGTGTTTGCTAACAAGCAATTTGAGTCTAGTCGTGAAATCTTTGTACGCAACTTTTTGGTCCATATCGGTATATTCTAGCGTTTGTTGGGTTAGCTCTGGCCTCGCTTAATCTTTCGGTTGGATTTCCAAATCATTGAAAAAAGGGGGGGCCACTAATTCCTATTGTTGGCTTTACCCACGCTGTTATTGACAAAAAGGCGCGTGGTCGAATACCGTGCAAACTGGCTCGGGCCCCGGCGGCTCAAAAAAACAAAATAGCGACGGCAATTGTTGAACGCATGAAAAAATTCAATATACAAAGTTAGCCAAAAACAGAAATCGGCACTGCCCCGAGGGTGCGGAGATCCCTTCCCCAAAGTCCCAAATGAAATTTCCCTTAAAGGCCCTGGCTAAATTTAAGCGTCTTGAGTTAAGATTAATTCGAACGGCAACCTGCGGTCAGATTAAGGTTGCAAGGGATCGTACGCGGTTGGGAAAAATCGTACGGTCTGACCGCAAGATTTTTTTCTTGCTAAAGCCCGATGATCAAGGAGATTGAATTCATGAAAAAAATGAGAAACCTCGTTTTGATAACCCTCTTAGCCGGGGCCGGCCAGGCGGCCGCCAATCCCACGAGCGCCGACGACGCATCGCTCAAGCTCAAGGCCGCCCTGGAAGGACAAACTGAATCGGCGGTTGCCGCATCTATTGATCCCATTAAAACCATCGAAAAAACGCAATGGAACGAAGGCGGCGACTTTCAGGTGGGCGGATTTCTGGGTCAAACGATTGAAGATATTAATGGATCCGGCAGCGGCTCCGGCCTGGGTTTTAAAGCCCGCATCCCGCTTCGCTACGGCATCGGCCTGGAACCAACGGTGGGTTCCCTGCGGGCGGGCTACAAGCAGACGTGGGTGGGTCCCGGCGACGTTTATCCGGGAAGCTATAACTACATTTTCACGGACCGCTTCTGGGATGAAGGCGGGGACCGCTATTTCGGCGGATTGTTGTTTTCCTGGAGATTTCACCCCGCCCTTTCCTTCCTGAAACGCGCCAGCGTCAGGGCCGGGGCCTTGGTCGGATCGCACACGCAAGGCGATCACATCTACGACAGGGGGTGGGATTCCTATTATGATTCTTGGGGACGCCTCTCCCGCTATCCTTTTGAATTCCATCTCTACGACGACCAGGTTAAAAACTGGGGCGTGTTTCCGGCAGTGGGCGCTTCCTATGATTTGCCTTTATTTACCCTCGATGACAACGGAACCAAGGTTTGGAAACTAGCGGTCGAGGCCGGCTGGCTGCGGGTTTTCAATGCCCCGCGCTCACGCAACTATCTTTTGCTCAATCTGGTCGCCCAAAAACACCAAAAATAGCGACGCTAGATAGCAACGGGCCCAAAGCGCTCCCGGAAAATCCCGTTCTCCATTTTGGCGGCTTTGGCGAGAGCGCGAACGCAGCGCTGCGTTCGGAAATCATCCCGGGTCAACCGGATCATGTAGCGCAGGGCCACCTCATAATTTTCAGAACGCGTATCCACCAACCGAACCCTGCTTTTGCGGGTTTTAGGATCAATTATTTTGGAAAATCCGACCGGCGCCATCTTGCCGCCTTGAAGCGTGATCGTGGCGCCGGAGCCGCCGGCAGCCAAAAACTTGACCGCTCCATAGCCCAAATTGCGGGTATATTCAATGTCAAAAGGAATGGGGTCCGCGCATCGAAGCTCGTAGCCCACGTTTTTATCCGTTATTAAAATCGGCAGGCCGCGTTCCTTAAGGCTTGTTTCCACCCGGCGTTTCAAAAACTCCGAAAATCCGATTTCAGCCAGCCTTAAATGCCCCTGATCATCCCTGCGGCCCGGAACCAGGGTCTCCAAATCTTCTTTATTGAGCTTCTCGGACAACCCTTCGGCAATAACCGCCACCCCGTAATCTTTGCCCTGGGCCAGGCGCTTGATGATCGCCCCCTCCAAGGTGTCGCAAACGCGGTTTAAAGACGCGCCATCTTCGAACTCCTCGGGAATCAAGGCCAGGGTGGCGCCGCTGGCCTTAGCTATCCCCAAGGCCAGATGACCGGCCAAGCGGCCCATGGCCACCACGAAAAACCAGCGCCGCGTAGTGCGGGCGTCTTCCATTAAATTCGCCACCAGTTGTGAGCCCACGTGGCGGGCGGTTTCGAATCCGAACGTGGGCATATTACCCGGCAATGGCAGATCGTTATCAATGGTTTTAGGCACATGGACAATCTGAACGGATCCTTTAGCCGCGCTAAAAAGCCGGTAAGCGGAACTTAAGGTTCCCTCCCCTCCGATCATCATCAAGGACCCGACTCTCAAGCGCTTCAAACCCGAAAGAACATTGCTGACGGTTTCTTGATTTTCAACCGGATTGACTCTCGAGGTTCGGATAAGAGAGCCGCCTTGCACATGGATACGCGAAACCTCGCTGATTTTAAAATTGAGTATCCGAGGCCTGTGTCCGGCGGCGAGAAATTTGAACCCATCCATGAAGCCAACGACCTTAAAACCACGGTTGATGCCCTCGATCGCCGCGGAACTGATGACGCCATTGATGCCGGGCGCCGGCCCTCCCCCGACCACCAACCCGAGCTTCATGGATTCATCCCGGCACCTTCGCGCCGCCCGAAGGCATGGGTTTGGCGGTGGAATCGGCCCGAACGTGGCGCTTGACCATCTCCAGGGTGTTGGCAATTTTCAACTTTTTAAAAATCAGAGCGGCTTTTTCCTCAAAAGCGTCAACAATTTTCTTCTTGGCCGCAGAGTCGAGCGACCACCACTCTTTCTTCATCATCCCAAAACCTTTTTTGCGCGTCTTATAAATAAACTGCGAGGGACTGTCGGCGGGGTTTCTTTCCGGCGCGAACTCTTTTTCTATTCGGGCGTAAAACTCGCGCCTGAAGTCCTCCCCGATTAAATCGTACATGATATTTTGAAATCCGGTGGCCAAATGAATTTCGGCCGTTTCGGCTTTGGGAAATTGATCAAACATCTCCTCCGGCAGGGTGGAGGCGCCGTGCTGGACCGCGCCGGCCAAACCGAACTCCTCTTTGGCCACGCGCGAAAGAGCGGCCAGGGTTTCAAAAGAAATCGCGACCTTGGCCAAGCCGCCGTCCGGCAAGACAACGCCGCCGTGCGAGGTTCCGGTGTTGACGCTGACTTTGGCCAGCTCATTTTTTTGGCCGCAGTTTTTCAAACAAAGCTTCATGAAAGCGCGCAGTTCTTCCGGCGTCGAGTTTGTTTTGCCCACCTCGCCGATTTCCCCGCCCAACGAAACATCCCCCCCGCAAGGATGCCGGCGCGCGTAACCGGCCAATTCCGCCGTGATGGAAGCGTTGTCTTTTTGCTGGTCTAAAACACCCGTGCGCGCTAAATCCACGATCGTTGAGGCGTCAATGTCAATCTGGCCGTAATCCCAATCCAATGACTCATCGATCAGGCGTTTGATCGCACCGACCTCCTCGCCGGAGTTCTCTTTATATTTTTTGGGACTGACCTGGTAATGATCGCCCTGAATGAAAACCGGGCCCTTCCAGCCCACGCGCAGGGCTGCTGCCAGAATGCAGGCCGCGTACTCCGAAGGGCGTTGGGCTGTGTACCCGATCTCGGAGCGGGCCAGCTCAAAAACAAAAGCTCCGGCGGAGAGCTTCTGGGCCGCGCGAAAAACCGCTTGGGCCGCTTCGTAGGTCAGCCCCCGGATATTGATGGCCGGCACCGTGAATCCCGAAACCTCCCCCCGGCCGCGGGCCTGGTAAAGCCCCGCGATCGAGGCGGGCGCCGCCCCCCTTTGTCTTGCCGCCTCGATAATCAAACGGCGCCAAAACAACCGCTGTTCCTCCGGCCCAAAAACGGATTTCCAGACGATAAGATCGAGCTCTTTTTGGAATTCCGGCCCATTAAGGACGCGCAGTTTTCGGCTGCCATCCTCGATCTCCCAAGCGCCCATGCCGCTATTGTGGTATTTTTACCGTTGATTTTCCACATAGGACTTTAGTCCTATTTAAATTAGGGTCTTTAGTCCCTATTTTGCCAAACCTTCCGGAGCCATCCTTAAAGCAACGCCACGGCTGGCGCGATAACGGTTCAATTCAGGCCGGGACACATTACCTCTCCCCAATGTGTCCCGGCGCGTTTTTTCCCGGCCGCCCCGGTCCCCTTGAGGAATGGGTCCAACCTATGGTGTAATGGCGGCTAAGTCAAGGGGGTAGTCGCGGCGTTGGGAAAAATAAAAAGCATCTTCACCAAAAAAGAGGCCAGCCCCTCCAATAACCTCATTACCAAATACCGCAAAGGGTTTGGATCGGGATTCAATGTATTCCTGTCCGAGAATGACGATTCTACCGGCATGGGCCTGGGCATCCATCGGCTTCAAGAAGACGAAACCGTAACCGTTTCAACCAAAAACCGCGAGGTGGCGCTGACTGTTTTCTTTGGAGAAGGAGAACTGCTGGCGGAGGGCCGGCGGGTCAGATTTAAAAGAGCCGACTGGATCACCGAGGAGCCGACCGTCATTCATGTGCCCTGCAACACGGAGCTGGCCATCAAAGCCCACAGCTACTGCGAGGTCATCGAAACCGCCGTTCCCAATCCCCAGCCATTTGAAATTCGGCTGTATGAACCCGCAGAAATACGCTCGGAATGGCGCGGCAAGGGAACTTTAAACGAGGCGGCCACGCGAATCGTGCGAACCGCTTTCGACCATCGCAACTCCCCTCAATTCGCCCGCCTGGTGTTGGGCGAAGTGGTGACCTGGCCCGGGCGTTGGAGTTCGTATCCACCCCATTGGCACGAGCAACCCGAACTCTACTACTATCGCTTCAAAATGCCTCAAGGCTATGGACATGCGGAGATGGGTGATGAAATTTTCAAGGTGCGCGACCGCGACCTGCTTAGAATCACCGACTGCCGCGGCCATGCCCAGGTCGCGGCTCCAGGCTATTTCATGTACTACCTGTGGGTGGTGCGCCATCTCCCGGGAAAACCCTACACCGGGTTCACCTATTTCCCGGAACACGAATGGACCACGCGGGCCAAAAACGCGCCCGGCACGCCGGCCGGATTTGAAGTTTCAGACCCCATGACCAACGGCCCGTTATGAAAATTTCACTCCGTGAAATTTTCGATGCTGGATGCTGGATGCTGGATGCTGGACAAGAAAAAAAATTCTTCTCTTTTCGAGCATCTAGCATCGAGCATCTAGTATCTAGTAAGTGGGGCCTGACTTGAAAACACTGCTTGCCGAAAAAACGCCTGTTAATTCCACTGATAGTACGCACAAACGGCGCCTAACCACGGCCCAGGCCTTGGTGGAAGGTTTGATCGCCGAAGGAACCGAAATCGTTTTAGGGATTTTTGGACACGGTAATGTTCAGCTGGGCCAAGCGCTCTATGAGCGCCGCCAAAAAATCAAGTACATCACCGTTAAAAACGAACAGGGCGCGGTCCATGCCGCGATCGCCTACGCGCGCCAAACCGGGCGCCCGATCGCGGTGACCACCTCGGTCGGCCCCGGCGCCACCAATCTCGTCACCGGCGCCGCCGCGGCGCGCGTTAACCGGTTGCCGGTGCTTTTGTTGCCCGGAGAAGTTTTCGCGGATGGCGTGGGTCCGGTCTTGCAGCAACTTGAATCGTGGAAAGATGAAACGGTCAATGACGCTCTGCGCCCGGTGGCCAAATACTGGACTCGCTTGACCCGGCCCGAACAACTCCAGATCAAACTACGCGAAGCTTTTGAAGCGATGCTGGAGCCGGGCAATGAAGGTCCGGCCGTCATCTGTCTGCCCATGGACGTCCAAGCCGAAGCCGCGAATTTCGACTTGACCAGGCTCGCCGCCCCTCGCCATCAAAATTTTGAGCGCATTGCTCCGGATAGCCGCGCTGTTAAGCAGACGGCTAACTGGATCAAGGCGGCCAAACGTCCCTTTATTGTAGCGGGCGGCGGCGTCCTGCGCTCGCAAGCCGGCGCGTCCTTGCGCCGTTTCGCTGAATTGATCAGCGCGCCGGTGGCCGAAACCCAGGCGGGCAAAGGCGCCCTTTTATTCGAGCATCCCTTAAACGTTTTCTCAATCGGACCCATCGGAACCTCCTGCGGCAACAACCTGGTTAAAAAATCAGATCTCATCATCGGCATCGGCACGCGCTATTCGGACTTCACCACCGCCTCCGAAACCGCTTTCGCTCCCGAAGCGCGCTTCATCAATCTCAATATCTCGGGATTCGATGTCGGCAAGGAGCGGGCCTTGAAGCTCTGGGGCGATGCCGATACAGCGCTCAAAGCGCTCCTTGATTGTAAGGAGCTGCGTTTAAGAAAAAACTCGGCCTACCTTCAGGAAATCGCCAAAGAACGCGGGGCCTGGATTAAAGAAACCGATCGATGGAGAAATAAAACCGGGACGCCGATCCGTCAAACTCGGGCGGTGACGGTCATTAACGATTTTATTTCCGCCAACGGCACCGTGATCAATGCGGCCGGCAGCCTGCCCGGAGACCTGCATAAGCTGTGGCGATGCAAGGACCCCTCCGGCCTCGGCTACCTGATGGAATACGGATATTCCACGATGGGTTTTGAAATCGCGGCGGGTCTCGGCGCCAAGCTGGCTGACCATAAGCGCGAGGTGATTGTGATGGTGGGCGACATGAGTTTTTTAATGGCTTGCCAAGAGATCGCGACCGCCGCGCAGCTGGGCATAGCTTACACCATCGTGGTTTTTGACAACCATGGAGGGCAATCCATTCGCGGCCTGCAAAAAAATTCCGGGTTCGCGGATTTCGCCATGGAATACCGGCTGGCCGGCAACTCCAGCCGTTTTGCGCCTCTTGATTTCGCCAAAATCGCGCAGGGCCTGGGCGCCAAGGGTTTGGATGCCAATAATGACAAGACTCTTTTATCCGCTCTTCATGAGGCTCGAAAAACCACCAGAACTCCTACTGTTATTCATCTGGAAGTGGACCGCCAGGACCGCATCGGCGGCTACGGCGGCTGGTGGGACGTGCCCAAGCCCGCGGTCAACCTCAAGGGAGAGGAGACGGCGGCAAGACGCGATTACCTCAAAGAAAAAAGAGCTCAAATTATCCGGTGATGAAAAAAATCCGCGCACTGATCCTGTCATGCCTGGCTTGCGCTCTGGGCCGGCAACCGGTCGCGGGCCAAAACATAACGGCGGCCGAAGCCTGGAACACCGGCGCTTTTTTCAACCAAGGACGGCCGGTTTTCGCCATGCGTTCCAGGCCCAAGTCAAAACAAGAAGATAAAATTTTTCTTTATGTCAAAAATTACCTCAAAGATTCCGGCGTTCCCGAAGATTTCATTAAAGCGGCATTCGAACTTCAGGGCGGCCGGGTCAACAAAAAAATCCTTGACCGGTTCAGAAAACCCGGCAAAATAAAAAAGAAGGGCCAGCTGCCGCGAAAATTCGTGGAGGCCGGCGCGCAGTTCTATCTGGCCAACGAAAAACTCCTTGAGGACTTACGCGCGGATTACGGTTTAGATCCCCTGATCTTGACGTCCTTGGTCGGCATCGAAACATTTTATGGCGATTTTCACGGCGAGTTCGGTGTCTTTGACGCGCTCTACACGGCCGCCAAGGCGATCCCCAAACGTTCCCAATGGGCTTCGCGCGAGCTGGCCGCTCTCCTTATTTACTGCTACGCCAACGATCTGGCGCTCAAGTGGAAATACGGCTACCAGGCTCCGGCCAACGAAATCCAAGGCTCCTACGCCGGAGCTTTCGGCTACGGACAATTTCTGCCTTCCAGCTTCAATCGCTTCGCCGTTGACCGCGACGCCGACGGGCTAAAAGACCCCTACTCCTGGCCCGATACCTTGGCCAGCGTCTCTAATTACCTCGTAGCGCATGGCTACGACAAAAACAGCCTGGATTTCTCCAAGGGTTCCAAAAATTGGAAGGCTCTCTATGCTTACAACCATTCCGATGCCTATGTCCGCTCCATCCTGGATTTAAGAGAGGAAATCAGAAAAAAATTGGGCCTGCCCGATCCTCTGGTGCCATCTCAAAAAAAGAAAGCTCGGGCCAAAACAAGGACTTCCCTGGAAGACCTAAAATCTTGGCCGTGGGTCGAAACGAAAATAGCGGATGAAGCCGAAACGGATGACGAGGAATGATTTTGATTTGATCTCGATGGGCCGGCTGGGCGTTGACCTTTACGCCCAGCAGATCGGCACGCCGCTCAAAAACGTTTCTTCATTCTCAAAATATCTCGGCGGTTCCCCCTCCAACACCGCGGTCGGGGCTTCCAGGCTGGGGCTTAAAACGGCCTTAATCAGCCGGGTGGGAGCCGACCCGATGGGCGAATTTCTTCTTAACTTCTTGCGCCAAGAAAACGTGGACACGGCCGGCGTCAAGACGGATCCGGGACATCCCTGCGGCCTGGTGTTCTTGGGGATTTCTCCGCCGGAGAAATTCGAGCTTCTCTTTTACCGCGAAAACTGCGCGGACATCAATATCGCTCCGGAAGACATCGAGGAAAATTTTATCCGGCGCTCCCGCGCGCTGTTGGTTTCCGGCACAGGGTTTTCGCGCGAGCCGTCCCGCAGCGCGACTCTTAAAGCCTTGGGGCTTGCCCGCAAGAACGCTATCCTAACCGCCCTGGACCTTGATTTCCGCAGAAACCTCTGGCCCCCGCCGCATGACGAGTCCTACGCCGGCATTATTCAAAACAAAGTTTTACCCCTGGTTGATCTGATCGTGGGCACCGAGGAAGAATTTAAAACCGCCGCCCAATCAAGCTCAAACGAAGATGCCGTGAGTAAAATTAAAGCTCTGACCCCGGCCGCCTTGGTCATCAAGCACGGCAGCCGCGGGGCAACGGCTTATACCGAACCGAACGCGCCTGCCTTGCCAGTTCCCCCCTTCCCCGTTGAAGTCTTGAACGTCTTGGGCGCCGGAGACGCTTTCATGGCCGGTCTTCTTTACGGCCGCCTTTCCGACTGGAACTGGGGAAAATCCCTAGAACTCGCCAATGCCTGCGGCGCCATCCTGGTCACCAAACACGGCTGCGCCCCGGATATGCCGACATTAGAAGAAGCGCAGGAATTCATTCAAAAACAAAAAGAGACGCCGGTTGGCCGATGATTCCGGCCATCAAAATAGCGGCGGCCCCCTGCTCTTGGGGCGTTTTAGAATTTGATCTTGAAGGTAAAAATCCTCCGTATGCCCAGGTTTTAGATGAAATGTCCGAAGCCGGCTACGCCGGAACCGAACTGGGCGATTGGGGATTTCTTCCCACCGATCCCGCCAAGCTTTCCCGCGAACTTAACGCCAGAAATCTGGAAATCATGGCCGCCTTTGTTCCCGTTGCTTTCGCCGAGCCCGGCGCTCATGAAGCCGGGCTGACCAATGCTTTAAAAACCGCGCGGCTTTTAAGCGCGGCCAATGCTTCTTCGGTCATTGTTTTGGCGGATGACAACGGAAAAAACCCAACCCGGACAACAATGGCCGGGCGCATTGCGCCCGAACAGGGCCTAAACAAAAAGCAATGGGAAATCTTCGCCGCCGGGGTCGAAAAAACAGCGCGCGCCGTCTTAAAAGAAACCGGCCTTAAAACCGTTTTTCATCACCACTGCGGAGGTTTTGTGGAAACGCCGGCTGAAACCCAAATGCTCCTGGACTCAACCGATCCCGGCCTGGTGGGGTTGTGCCTTGACACCGGCCACTGGACTTACGGCGGCGGCGACCCTTCGGCCGCCCTCAAAAAATACGGCCAACGCATCCGGCATGTCCATTTCAAAGACTGCGATCCCAAAGTCGCCGAACAAGCGCGGGCCGGACATTGGGACTATTTCCAAACCATTAAAAACGGTCTTTTCTGCGAACTCGGCCAAGGAACCGTCCCTTTCCGAGAAATTATCCAAGGACTTCAACACCTTAGCTACCCCGGCTGGATCGTGGTTGAGCAAGACGTTTTTCCGGGCCTGGGCAACCCCGGGGAAAGCGCCTCGCGTAATCGAGCTTACCTCCACAAAATAGGCATTTAACCCCCCTTGCGAAAATAGGCCGGCCGGTCTATGCTTGCATGGTGAAGTAAAACACCTGCCTGCTCTGGCACATGAGGAGAATGCCAGAGGAGGCAAAACCGTGAAGGGCAAAAAGAACGAAAACGCGAGGCGGCTCTTCATAGGGGTGGCGCTAATCCTGATTCTCGCAACCACCCCGCCTGCCGGGTGGTGCCAAAATTCAAACGATCAACAAGAAGATTGTCCTATGGCCGCCGGCCAACCCTCACTTGGCGTGACCGCGGGCTTAGCCGGAGCCAACCTTAAAGCTCCCGTGGCCATTCAAACCATGCGACCGGCTATTATGAACGCGCCATCTCATTGCGGGTCGGAGATCAAAAAAACCGGCGCCGCAGTTGCCAAAAAATACCCCTGGACCTACAAAGAGGCCCTGGAGCTGTTTTCAAAAGGACACCAGCCGCCCGATCTTCGCGAATTGGGTTCGACCTCATGGAAAAGAGTGGGCCGGGTAACCCGCGGGGAAGGCGAGGTCAACCAGGCGGGCTTCATCAATACCGACGGCATTGAGCCAAAAAAAGACCGCTACCAAATCTCTTTTATATTCAGCGACAGATACCAAAAGGAAAGGCTCTACGCCGATGTTTTGGAAGAAACATATAACCCGGTGCTGGCCGCTTCTTCGGAAGAAGCGACGATCCGTTTTGAAACCAAGACTCCCTTTACCAGAAAATTCGTGGGCGACGCCGGCGGCCGGGTTTTTAGCTGCCGGCTAACTCAAAACAACGAATACTTGATCTGCCACCACGTGGTGACCTGCTGCGCCCCCTATAAAAAATTAATTGAGCACACTTCCGGAACCTTCGAGCTCTACGCCGGGGAGTCCAAACCCTAAAACTTTCGCGTCCACTCTTTGGGCCAACGCTCGATGACCACTTTTGTCTGCGTGTAAAACTCCACCGCGTGGCGGCCCTGGGCGTGAAGATCGCCGAAGAAGCTTTCCTTCCATCCTGAAAAAGGGAAAAAAGCGATGGGCGCGGCCACCCCAAGATTAATGCCGACATTGCCCGTTTCAACTTCCGAACGGAATTTTCTGGCCGCGGAACCGTTCGTTGTAAAAAGACAGGCCATATTGCCGTAACGCCCGCGATTAATAAGCGCAATGGCCTCCTCAATCTTGGGTACCGAGATCACGGCCACCACGGGTCCAAAAATTTCGGTTTGAGCCGCTTCGCTTTCCGGCGGCAGGTCTTGCAAGATGGTGGGACCCAAGAAATAACCCTTCTCATAACCCTTAACCTTAACGCCGCGGCCATCCAGCATCAATTTGCCCCCGTCTTTGGCGCCGCGCTCGATCAAACTCGCAACCCTGCTTCTGCTTTCAGCCGTGATCACCGGCCCCATTTCAACGCCTTGATCCAGGCCGTATCCCACCTTGCGGCTTTTAGCCATATCAACGAAGGCGCGGGTAAAAGTTTTTTTGGCCTCCCCCACGGTCACGGCCAAAGAAGCGGCCAAGCATCGCTGCCCCGCGCAGCCAAAAGAGGAGTCCGCCGCGATTTTAGCCACCATCTCCATATCCGCGTCCGGCAAGACTACGATCGGATTTTTAGCGCCGCCTTGGCACTGCGCCCGCTTGCCATTGGCCGCGGCTCTGGCATACACCGCCTTAGCCACCGCGGTGGAGCCCACCAGGCTGACCGCGCTGATCTTGGGATGATCCACCAAAGCTTCCACGACCTGGCGGCCGCCGTTAATGAGGCTCGCCACCCCCTTGGGTATTCCGGTTTTCTCCAGCAACCCAAAAATCTTGCGCATCGTCAACGGCGTGCGATCGCTTGGCTTTAGGATAAATGTATTGCCGCAGGCGATGGCGTAAGGCAAAAACCAAAGCGGGATCATGGCCGGAAAATTAAACGGCGTGATGGCGCACACCACGCCCAGGGGCTGCCTGATCATCATCTCATCGATGCCACGGGCGATGTCTTGGGAAATCTGGCCCTGCATTAAAGCCGGGATGCCGCAAGCCGTCTCCACGTTTTCAATGCCGCGGCGCAGCTCGCCTCTGGACTCATCCAATGTTTTGCCGCACTCAAGCGTGATCGTTCTGGCCAAATCCTCAAGGTCAGCTTCCAGAAGGTGCTTAAGCCGGAAAAGATATTGGATGCGCTCGGTTACCGGCACCAAACGCCACTCCTGGTAAGCCCGGTCGGCGGCGGCCACCACTTGGCCGGTTTCCGCCGTTAACGACAACGGCATGCGGGCAATTGTTTCTGCCGTGGCGGGGTTGCGGATATCCAGAAATTCGGCGGCCGCCGAATTTTTCCACTCGCCGTTGATGAAATTAGGAATCTGGTCAACAGGCATTGCTCATCGTTCTATCAAATTTGCCCAAATTTTTATCTAATTTGGCGTGATGATCAATCTGCGGCTGCATTTAGAAAAATTATTAGTTTTTGCGGCCGGCCTTTTGCTGGCGCTTCCCTTAAACTCCAAAGAACCCAATGGCAATGACCGCTACTGGGTGAAACTGGCGGCCGGCACGCGCCAGGAACGCACCGCCATCGCGAACATGGGCGTGGCCATCGAACAGACCGACCCCGGATTCGTGTCCGGAACCTGTGACCCAAAAACGCTCGCCGAAATTAAACGCCGGAAACTTCCCCTGCTTCAAGCCACGCCTCTTGATCTGTTCTTGCAGGATTTTCCGCCAGAGGACGGTGTTTATCACAACTTCTCCGAAATGGAACTGGAACTAAAAGCTCTGGCGCAACAATACCCTCAATTTATTTCGCTATTTTCCATCGGCGCCTCCGTTGAAGGGCGGCCGATTTATGCCCTGCGCTTCAATAATAGCGCCAAGGGAGAGGCTGTTGATCAAAAGCCCGGCGTTGTTTTCACCGGCACGCACCACGCCCGGGAACATTTAAGCGCCGAGATCCCTCTTTTATTGGCTCAATATCTGGCCCAAAACTACAATAACCCGAGCTTCCAATCCATTTTTGAAAATCGCGACATCTATATTATCCCCATGGTTAATCCCGACGGCGCCGAACACGATATCGCCGGCGGCAGCTACCAGATGTGGCGCAAAAATCGCCGCGACAACGGCCGCGGCGTCTTTGGCGTTGATTTAAACCGGAACTACGGATTTAAATGGAACCACGGGGGCTCGTCCGACAATCCTTCCAGCGACGTTTACATGGGACCCGCGCCTTTTTCGGAGCCCGAAACCCAAGCCATCAAAAATTTCATCGAGCGCCAGCCCAAAATTGAGAATGGAAAAAAATCCAAAATTCGCACTCTGATTACCTTCCACACCTTCAGTGAACTGATCCTTTATCCCTGGGGACACCGCTACGAACCCATTGAAAACGCCCGCGACCTGGCGGTGTTTGAAAAAATGGCTAAAACCATGGCCGCCTGGAACGGCTACACGCCCGAGCAATCAAGCGAACTCTACATCGCCTCGGGCGACACGACCGACTGGGCTTACGGCGAGCGCGGAATCTTCGCTTTCACTTTTGAGCTGACCCCGAAAAGCATGTTTGATGGAGGATTTTATCCCGGACCCGGTGTCATCGCCTCAACATTCCAGGCCAATCTTCAACCCTCTCTTTACCTGATCGCGGTGGCGGATGACCCCTACAAGGTCCTAAATAACCCATCCGCCGCCCTGACCGGCCCCGGAAGATTGGGCGCAAAACCGAAGACAGTCACCGCCGCCGGGTTCTGACCGAACCTGTGAAAATCCAACTTTTCGTTCTTTTGCTACTATTGCTGGCGGGTTGCCAAAATAACCACGAACCGGCGGCCAAGATTTCTGCTAGGCAAAACTTAAACATGGAATTTTCTAAAACCGAAGACGAGTGGAAAAAAATCTTGACTCCGGAAGAGTTCCATGTTCTGCGGGAGAAAGGAACCGAGCGGGCTTTTACCGGAAAATACCATGACCACAAGGCCAAGGGCGTTTATGTCTGCGCCGCCTGCGGCGCGGTTTTATTTAAATCGGATCACAAGTTCGATTCCGGCACCGGCTGGCCGAGCTACTGGCAACCGGCCGACCTTAAAGCCGTTGCCGAAGAACAGGACAGCTCGTTTTTTACCAAAAGAACCGAGGTGCTTTGCAGCCGCTGCGGCGGCCACCTGGGCCACGTTTTTAACGACGGCCCCCAGCCCACCGGAAAGCGCTACTGCATCAACTCCGCCGCCCTTAAGTTTCAAGAACAAAAATAGGCTCAATCTGCCATAATGAATATTCATCATGAAATTCATCGCGGATTTACATATTCACTCCCATCTCTCCCGGGCCTGCAGTAAAGATTTAAAACCCGAATCGCTCTATAAATGGTGCCAGTTAAAGGGCATCACGGCGCTGACTACCGGGGATTTCACGCATCCGGCCTGGAACAAAGAGCTTCAAGAAAAACTGGAACCGGCCGAACCGGGGCTCTTCACGCTCAAGAAAGAGCTGGCCCAACAAATAGACCCCGGAATTCCCCCCTCCTGCGGAGGACCGATCCGGTTTCTTCTGGGAGTCGAGATCAGCTCGATTTACAAAAAAAATGGCAGGGTGCGCAAAATTCACAACCTCGTCTTCACCCCCTCTTTCGAAACAGCCAAAAAAATCAACGCCAGGCTGGAAAAAATCGGCAACATCCGCTCCGATGGGCGTCCGATCCTGGGCCTGGACTCCAAAGACCTGCTGGCTATCTTGCTCGATATCTCCCCGGAAAACTACCTGATACCCGCTCACGCCTGGACCCCGCATTTCGCTGTTTTCGGATCCGAATCCGGCTTTGATTCATTAGAAGAATGTTTCGACGATTTAACGCCTCATATCTTTGCCATTGAAACCGGGCTGTCATCGGACCCGCCCATGAACTGGCGTTTATCCGCCTTGGATAACATCACGCTTATTTCTAATTCCGACGCTCATTCCCCCGAAAAATTGGGGCGCGAGGGCAACCTCCTGGAGGCTCCTCTTTCCTATCAAGGCGTCTTTGACGCCCTGAAGAAAAAAAATGGCGCCAAGCTCTTAAAAACCCTGGAATTCTTTCCGGAAGAAGGAAAATACCATGTCGACGGCCACCGAAACTGCAAAACGCGGCTGGAGCCGGAAGAAACCTTGAAACTGGGCGGCCTCTGCCCGGTGTGCCAAAAACCGGTAACCGTGGGCGTTCTGCACCGCGTGGCCAAACTGGCGGATCGAAAAACAGGTCAAAAACCCGTCAATACCCCTGATTTTGAAAATATTGTTCCTTTAAAAGAAATCATCGGGGAAACCCTGCGCGTCGGCCCTTCCAGTAAAAGGGTGGATGAAGCCTATTGGAAACTGCTCGGTCTTTTTGGGCCGGAATTCTCCATCTTGCGGGAAGTTCCAACGGAACAACTGCAAAACAAAGGATTTCCGCTGTTGGCCCTAGCCATCAACCGGATGCGCCAAGCCAAAGCCAAGGTCCTTGCCGGCTACGACGGAGAATACGGAAAAATTTCCTTTTTAGAAGAAAAAGATTTTAGGCCTTCCGGGGAATTGGCTCTCTTCTAATTTTAGATTGCAGATTTTAGATTCCCATGGCTCTATCGAGTAACCTCAACGCCGATCAACAAAAAGCCGTCCTGGCGGCAGGCGGCGCCATCGCCATCGTCGCCGGGCCCGGAACCGGAAAAACAAAAACCATCGTTCATCGCATTGTTGGCCTTATCGAAACAAAAAAGGCGCCGCCGGAAAATATTCTGGCCGTCACCTTCACCAAAAGCGCGGCCAAAGAAATGAAGCAAAGACTGCGCGATCTTTTAGGCGGTGCCGCGGACGCCCTGTGGGTTGAGACGTTTCACAGCTTTGCCCTTCGGGTTTTAAGGCGGGAGGGCTGTCCTTTTGGCGCCGGCGTTGAGTTTAGCGTAATCAGCGAAGAAGAAAAGTTAAAGCTTATGGCCAATATTACGGAGCGCCGGCAGGCTCATGCCCTGCTTAAAGAAATCAGCCGCCAAAAGCAACGGCTGGCGCCGGGCCAAACAGGACCGGCCGCAAGATACCAAGAGCGCCTTAAAGCCCTGCGCTATCTTGATTTTGACGATCTCTTGCTCCATCTTAACCGTCTGTTTGAGGAAAAACCCCAAATCGCGGCCAAATACCGGGAGAAATTCGCGCACGTCCTGGTGGATGAATTTCAGGATACCAGCTTCGCGCAGTACCAAATCCTGAAAAAAATAAATCCGGCCAACCTCTGCGTCGTGGGGGATCCCGATCAGGCGATCTATGGGTTTACAGGCGCCGAGTTTTCTCCTTTCCAGGAATTCTCCAAGGATTGGGCCTCGCGCCAGATCATCAATCTTGGCCAAAACTACCGCTCTCAAGGAACAATTCTGGAGGCGGCCAAGCAGATCATCGAACGCAATCCATCCGATCTTCCGAGAGAACTTTCGGCCAAACTGGAGGCCGGCCTGCCTATTGAAATCACCGCTTACCAAACCGAACGCCAGGAGGCCGAGATGACGGTGCGCCAGATCGAAAACCTTCTGGGCGGGTCGAGCTACTTTACGGTGGACAGCCGCTGGGCCGAAAAAGAAAAAGAAAGTTACTCCTATGGCTTAGGCGACATCGCCATTTTGTACCGCTTAAACGCCCAGGCCAAACCCATCAAAGAGGCGCTGGAAAGAGCCGGCCTGCCTTGCCAGGTCTACGGAGAAAAGAATAAGGGCGAGGAAGATGACTCGTCCGTCCAAGACCTTGAAAAATTTCAGCAGGACGAACAAGGTATCGCCGGCGAAAAAATCACCCTAATGACCCTTCACCGGGTTAAGGGCTTAGAATTTTCAGTCGTATTCATCATCGGCTGTGAGGAGCGCCTTCTGCCCTGCTCCATCTTCGAGCCATCGCCGCCCCAGGAAGAAAGGCGGCTTTTTTACGTCGGCGTCACGCGCGCCAAAAGCCGGTTGTTTCTGTCTTGGAGCAAAAAAAGAACCCTATTTGGAAAAACCCAGGAAAACCGGCCATCGCCGTTTCTTGAAGACATCGGCAACGCGCTTAAAACAATCGAAGAAAGCCGCGCTCCGGAAAAAAGAAAAACCGCCAAAAATCAGCCCGCTTTATTCGATCTGTCTAAATTTGAAGGGGTTTAGCGCAGGGGAGTCACCCTTGCCCCCAGACCCGAGAACCAGTCCCGACGGTTCTCCCCGCGTGCTCGCGGGGCCCCTCGGAGCAGCGCCTCCGGCGCCCCAGGTGCC
>JACQJO010000015.1 GCA_016205025.1 Elusimicrobiota bacterium | reverse complement strand
TCATGTTCCCTCCCTAGTCCTACGTCTTAGCAAAGAATTGTAGAACTAGCGGAGGGACTTTTTTGTGCAGAGGAGAAGGAGCTGGATTCCGGCTTGCGCCGGAATGATGATCTAAAATAAATTTTTCCCTAATGTCCAGTTATGTCAAGCGGAGTTGGACATGGCCAACGCTCCCGTGATTGAAAACAACCGGTACGGGTGAAGTAGGAAAAGTCCTCCAAGAAGGTAAAATAATTCTGCGTTTTTACGCCCCCATCGACTAGTGGTTAGGTCACGGCCCTTTCAAGGCCGAAGGACGAGTTCGAATCTCGTTGGGGGCAGTTTCCGCTCTGCCGAGCTTCAACTATTTCCGCGCCGACCCGCCGAGCGGGTTCCCCGGCTTGGTCACAAAACGGCTTTTCTCGAATGAAAAACGGCCCAAAACTGATTCATTTGCGGGGGCGCAAGGTAAACGGCGCGATTGACTATGCGAGAGTTTTGTAGGATTTAAGTAATGACAAAGAGAAATGGCATTGATCTGGGCACCCTGCAATCTATAGCTTGGCGTATCGGCTCCAAACTCAATGCGGAAAAGGTCATTCTTTTTGGTTCTTATGCTTGGGGGAATCCCGGCCCCGATAGCGATGTGGATTTATTTGTCGTAATGAAAAGTAAGGAAAGACCGGCCGATAGGGCTATGAGGGTTTCCGATCTTCTTTATCCGCGCCCTTTTCCAGTGGATATCATGGTTCGCACTCCCCAAGAGATTAAAAAGAGATTATCCATAGGAGATTTTTTTATAGAGGAAATTGTCAAAAAAGGAAAAGTGCTTTATGAGCGCCGTCCTGGCCAAGGAATGGCTTAAAAAGGCGGAAGAAGATTATGAAGCCGCGTTGGCTTTATTTAAGAAAAGAGGTCGCAAAACCCCCGACGCCGTCTGTTTCCACGCCCAACAGACTGCAGAAAAATATCTTAAGGCTTTTCTTGTTACTCACAAAGTCAAATTTTCCAAGACGCATGACCTGCTTGAGCTTTTGACTCTCGGCTCTAAGGTTGATCCCAGTCTTGAATTAATCCATGACCTCCTAAAGAGATTGAACCAATACGCAGTGGAATTTCGCTACCCAGGCGAGGATGCAACTCTTGGCGAGGCGAAACTGGCCATGCAGGCAGCCATAGAGGTCCGTTCAGTTTTACGTTCTAAATTTGCATGATAGCCAGTATTCGTCCCGATAGCCGTCAATAGACCCAAAGAAACCCAAACGGGACCCAAGAGAACCAAAACGCCATTCCAGCGTTTCCAATAGAAACTTAACGGAACCCAAAGGAACCAAAGGCAGAGACGGCCCTTTCAAGGCCCCTTCGACCGGGCTCAGGATAAACTTCGGACGAGTTCGAATCTCGTTGGGGGCAATTTAGACCAGCCCGTGGGGCAAAACAAGCGGGCAAAAAAACACCCCCTCCCTTCCCGCGGGGGCTTGGATTAATCTTGATAGTCCGAATTTAAGTATCGCTTTAGTCTATTAGTGCTCGCGGCGCATTCTGTTGATGCAGTTACGGCACTTTAAGGAAAGGCCGTGTTTGTTGTGCGAAGCGGCGCCGAAGTATGCCTTGGTGAAGTCTTTGCGTTTTTTGCATCTCGTGCAACACCATGTTTTTGGTTTCATAACTCCCCTCCCTTGGTTAACTCCTTGTCGGCTACCGTATATTCGTAGTAGGGAATTTTTAGAATATCAAGACAGCCGGCAATGAAAGTTTGGGGAGTTGTGGCGCGGTATGCCCCCAGGGCGAGGTTAATTCGCGGGGTATTGCAATCCGCGGAAGATATGGCATAATTAGATTGAAGTTGAAGTTAAGTGTGTTGCTTACGTTTAGTAGAGATCATTCTTCAGACCTGCCTCAAATAGCAGTTTAAGAAAGATTCCCTTCAAAAGCGTTGCTATGCACATACCAATCAGGACAAGAAAGTCATGACCGGGTCCGCAAGGACGAACTTCAACGTAAAGGAAACATTAAGGAGTAGAAAGAAAGAAAATGGGTAAAAGACTATACGTAGGGAGCCTTCCCTTCTCGGTAACAGAAAATGAGCTTCACAGCATGTTTACAGCTGTGGGCACAGTTGAAAGCGCGAAACTGATCACGGACCGCTATACCGGCCAATCCAAAGGATTTGGCTTTGTAGAGATGGCGGATGAGGCCTCGGCACAGCAGGCTATTCAGAAATTGAATGGCAGCCAAGCCGGCAATCGAACGATTGTGGTTAGCGAAGCCCGACCGTTGGAAGAGAGAAGGCCCTCTGGTGGTGGCGGCGGCGGAGGCCGCGGCGGCTACGGCGGCGGCGGAAGAAGCCGCTACTAAAAGCTAGCGGCATCACCAGCCGCGAAACAAGATCAGGCCCGGTTGCCTAAAGCGATCGGGCCTTTTTGTTTGCCTAAAAGTGTCTATGTAAGGGTTTAGCGCAGGGGAGTCACCCTTGCCCCCAGACCCGAGAACCAGTCCCGACGGTTCTCCCCGCGTGCTCGCGGGGCCCCTCTCCGCTACTGGGTTCAAGGGTGACTCCCCTGCGCTAAACCCTTACGTGTCTATTGGTTGATTTTAATTTGTGAGTCTTTGTCGAAGGGGCAATCTTTTTGGCATAGGCCGCTTCCATATTCCGCGCCTTCGCAGACCCCGTCGCCGCAGCAGGGCCTAGTGAGATCTTTGTAGCAGCAGTCGGGGCAGGTTTCGCGGGTTTCTCCGGGATCACAGATTTTATTGCCGCAGAAGGGCCCCGCCGATCTTTGCGTTTGGCGCGGCGGTTGGGCTAAGCCCGCGGAGCAGGCGGCGCCGCAGTTGGTCGTTTCGCCAAGGGTGGAAACCGCGCCCTTGGTGTCAATGCAAAAAATCCAGTATTTATAAGGATCGCGGTCAGATCCTTGTCGTTCCGCTTTGGAAACAATGCAGGGCTTGGTGGGGTGGTCGGTTCCGTGGTAGCGGTAGGGGAATGTTTCCCATGACTCTTGATTGAGGTATTTCTCCGTCACCAAGGGGGCGGCGTTGTCAATATAGCCCATGTAATATTTTTGGCTTTTGGCGAAGTAGGCTCCATTGGCCTCGCCGATGGTTCGCAGGGACTGCTTGGCTGTTTCGGCGAACGCCTCTTCCCGCTTGGCGATCCTTTTTTCCCAAAGCCAGTTGCCGCCTACGCCTGCCAAAACAATTCCGCCGACAATAAAAAGCAGAGGGGGATTCTTTTTTTGTTGCTCTTCCTTGGCGGCCATTGTTTTATATTACCTTAGTTTTTCATTGGGATAGTAGTTTAAAGACCTAAGCCCTTGCGTGTTATTGGTATTCGGTGATATCTTGAAACAGGAGCGCCGCTCCAAAGGGGGCGCTCTCTTTTTGCCCCACCGGGACGCAGGAATATCCGATCTTTTTTGGCGCGCCGTTGACGTTGAAGAGCCCCTCCTGGCGCCTGATGGCCGCCCGGGAAACAAGAACTTTTTCAACGCAGTCAATGATCGCCGGATAATCCGGCTGAAGCGCCGCCAGGGAGGCGCCCGGATAAAGTTGAGCGGTTGTGCGGCCCAGGATTTCATAGGCCCTGGAGTTGGCGATCAAAAGATTTAAACGCCGGTCAACGATAATCATGCCGGCGGCCAGGCTCTCAATGACCGCTTGTTTGAGTTTTTCGCTGGCGGCCAGCTCAACGTTGAGATGAATGCGTTCCAGCGCCAGGCCGGCCACCTTGCCTAGAATGGTGATGAATTCCTGATCGGTTGGCTTAAATGGGCCCTCAATTTTGTTTAAGAATTCGATGACGCCGCGAACCTCCTGGCCGTAAAGAATGGGAGCCGCCGTGATATTGCGCGTGACGAATCCTGTTTTAACGTCAACGGTATCCGAAAATCTGGGGTCTGTTTTGGCGTTTTCCACCGTCAAGGGGGCTTTGGTTTTGGCCACGGCGCCCGCGATTCCCTCTCCGATTTTAAATTCGTATTTTCGCAGTTCTTCCAAGGGAATTCCGGTGGCGGCCATGGGATGCAGGTGATCGCCTTTGGCTAGAAAAATGGTGCCCCCGTTGGTTTGCAGGGCCTTTGAAATCTGGATCAAGATGTAGCCGGCCAGCTCCTCTTCGTTGTCCATCAAATAAATGTCGCGAAGAACTTCATAGAGGATTTGGTAGTGATGGGGTTCTACCATCGCTAAGACAGGCGCAGGCGCCGCGAGCGGTGGTTATGGATGAATTCTTTGAGATTATAGCTGGCGTTAAATCCCCGCACCAGAAGAATCGAGGAGATCCCGATGATGATCAGTCCGAAGCCTTGAGTGACGGCGCCGGGGGCGCTGGCGTCCAAAAATTTGAGAAGTTCCCATAAGAAAAAGGTGACTAAAACGCAGCCGTTTAGGAAGCGCAGCAAGGAGGGCGCGTCTTGAAGAACCAAAACCCTTGAAAACCCCAAACCGAAAGAAATCAGCCCCACAAGACAAAAAAGCATCTGGTTGTAATTTTTGGGCCAGGCGGTTTGAAAGTAGCGCCGGACTTCCTCGACCGCCAGAAAAACCCTGTTGACGAAGGTGTCTCGATTTCTGGTTTCGATCTCATGGGACCCGCGATGTTCCGGAAGCCGCGGCCGCGATTGAGCAGAAGAAGCCGGATTTTGAGCGTTTTGAGTTTGAGGTTTTGGCTCCGGCCGCATGGAACTTGGAGTCTGTTTTTCGATTTCCGTGGGCCAAAGCATGGCCGGTGTTGACGGCGCGCCGCCAAGGACGGCCGCGGCGGCCAAGAGAGCCGCCTCGTTGTCCAACGCGGCGTCTTTTGCGGTCAGATTCGAGAGGCTGGAAGATTCGAAACGCTCAACGGCGGATGTTCCGGTTTTGGATTTGGAATAAACGATTCGATCCGCGATATATTTGGCCGCGACTCCTATCTGCGTTATGCCGATCAAGACCAAAATAAAAGTAACAATTTTTTGAACATGCCAGGGTTCCGAACCCACGGTGTAGGCGATAAACGTCAACAGTGCGCGCCGGGCGCGTTCCCGCGCCGCCGCGACGCGTTTTTTGGTCCAAACACGCATCATTTTATGTTTAGGTCAAGAAGAGGGCTCGCGCAATGGGCAATTTGAATTTTTGTAAAAGTTAGGTAAGGGTTTAGCGCAGGGGAGTCACCCTTGCCCCCAGACCCGAGAACCAGTCCCGACGGTTCTCCCCGCCTTCGGCGGGGCCCCTTTCCGCTACTGGGTTCAAGGGTGACTCCCCTGCGCTAAACCCTTTCAAAATTAGCTATACAGTGTCTTCATGGGCCGCGCAAGATTTTTTTTCTATTTCCCCGCGTCCCTTTTTATTTTTTTAGCCGTCCCGCTGTTCGGTCAGACGGTGGCACCCCCTTCCCAAAAAACTTTTCTTGAAATCAAGATCACGGACAATGACGTTGACATTCAAATCCGGGGCAAGGGACTGGATCAAAAAAACATAGCCGAACTCAAATCCAAAATCAGGGAAGCTGTCCGCGATTTTCCGATCCAGACCAAGGGAACCATTCGGTTGAATCTGGATGATTTGGATTTGGCCAACGTTCGCAGCGCGCTTAAGGATTTTGAGGATTTTGACAATGGTTCCGACCGGGTTGTCATCGGCCGCCGGATCGAGGTGAAAGAACAGGAGAGCGTCGGCGACGTGGTGGTCATTGCGGGTGACGCCCGAATTCGCGGCCAGGTTAAAAATTTGGTGGTTTTGGGAGGCCGGGCTGATATCGCCAAAACCGCGAGAATAAAAGAGGACCTGGTGGTCATCGGCGGCAAGGTGACCAAGGAGGAGGGTGTTTCCATAGGACGCAATATGGTGGATTTGGACCTGGATGCGGCCAAGGTTTTGGCATTCGCGTTGAATCAAGCGGGCAAAGGGTCCTGGTTTTTGGCCACGCGGCCCTTGGTGATCGGAGGTTTTGTGATCAGCCAGTTTTTCCGCTGGCTTTTTTTCTTCGGCCTATCTTTCGTGCTTTTGAAATTATTCCCCAGGGTTTGGGAATCCTCGTTAACTTATCTTGGCGACAAAGCGTTCGGTTCGCTCGGATGGGGGATTCTGGGGACATTTTTGTGGATTCCGGGCGGCCTTATTTTGGCGTTGACCATTATTGGAATTTTGTTTCTGCCTCTTTATGGATTCATAGCGCTTTTGGCGTATCTGTGGGGTTACGGCGTGGGGGCTTATTATCTTGGCCAAAAATTGGCCATCGGCTGGACAAACACTCAAACCAGAATTTTGTTTTGGGGAACCTTCATTCTGGCCGCAACCGGCCTTGTCCCTGTTTTGGGTTTTTTGGCCGTTTTGGTGGTCACCCTGCTCGGATTTGGCGCGTTGTTTAAGACCACCCTGCAGGCTTTCAGAACGTAAGAAAGGGTTTAGCGCAGGGGAGTCACCCTTGCCCCCAGACCCGAGAACCAGTCCCGACGGTTCTCCCCGCGCGCTCGCGGGGCCCCACTCCACTACTGGGTTCAAGGGTGACTCCCCTGCGCTAAACCCTTTCAAACGTAACGCTTCGCGGTTAACCTTCCAGGTGTTCGTACTTCTCTTTTAGGGTTCTGACAATGTTGGGGTCGGCCAGGGTCGTGGTGTCGCCCAGGGCGCGGCCTTCCGCCACGTCTCGGAGAAGCCGGCGCATAATCTTGCCGGAGCGGGTTTTGGGCAGTTCAGCGGTAAACAAGATTTCATCCGGCCGGGCCAGGGAGCCGATTTTTTTGACCACGTGAGCCTTGAGTTCATTGATGACTTCTTCCCGGTCAGCCGCGCCATTACTACCGATTTTTTCTTTTAAAGTCACGAAAGCCACGATCGCGTTTTCTTTGATGTCGTGATGCCGGCCGATCACCGCGGCCTCCGCCACTTTAGGATTGTCCACCAGGGCGCTTTCAATCTCCATGGTGGAGAGGCGATGACCCGAAACTTTCAGCACGTCATCGACACGGCCCAATAGCCACAGGTAGCCGTCCTTGTCGCGCTTGGCGCCGTCGCCCGCGAAATAGGCGCCCGGAAAACGGCTCCAGTATTGCGCCTTGTAGCGCTCGGGATCTCCATAGATGCCGCGCAGCATGGAGGGCCAGGGTTGCTTGAGAATCAGATAGCCGGCCCCGATTTTGACCGGTTTTCCCTGCTCATCCACCACGTCCGCCTCGACTCCCGGGAAAGGTTTGGTGGCGGAACCGGGTTTCAGCGTGGTGACGCCGGGAAGGGGGGAAATCAAAATCGAACCCGTTTCAGTCTGCCACCAGGTGTCCACCACCGGACAGCGGCCTTTGCCGATGATTTGGTGGTACCACATCCAGGCTTCGGGATTGATGGGTTCGCCGACCGAACCCAACAGGCGCAGGGTGGAGAGATCGCGGCGGTTGGGGTAGTCCTCTCCCCATTTCATGAAGGTGCGGATCGCTGTGGGCGCTGTATAAAGAATGGTGACGCCGTATTTTTCCACAATGGCCCAGAACCGGTCTTTGTCCGGCCAGTCCGGCGAGCCTTCGTACATCACGGTTGTGGCGCCGTTGGCCAGAGGGCCGTAAACAATGTAGCTATGGCCCGTGACCCAGCCGATGTCGGCCGTGCACCAATAGACGTCCTCGTCTTTGAGATCAAAGATGAATTTAGTGGTGGTTTTGACTCCGGTCAAGTAACCGGCGGTGGTGTGCATGATGCCTTTAGGTTTGCCGGTGGTTCCGCTGGTGTAAAGAATATAAAGCAGGTCCTCGCTATCCATCTCCTCGGCCGGGCAGACCGCGGTCTGGTTGGCGACCAGCTCGTCCCAGTCAACATCGCGGCCTTGGGTCCAGGGCGTGTTCTGGGTTTTTCCCAGCCTTTTATAAACCACGACATGCGTAACACTGGGGGTTTCTTTAACCGCCTCGTCGGTGTTTTGCTTTAAAGGCACAATGTTGCCGCGGCGGTACCCGCCGTCAGCCGTGATGACCACTTTAGCCTTGCAGTCATTGATGCGGTCTCGCAGCGCTTCGGCCGAAAATCCGCCGAAAACCACGGAATGGGCCGCGCCGATTCTGGCGCAAGCCAGCATCGCGATTGGAAGTTCCGGCGCCATCGGCATATAGATGACGACGCGCTCGCCCTTGGCCACACCCAGGCTTTTTAAGCCGTTGGCGAACCGGTTGACTTCGCGCGAGAGTTGTTGGTAGGTGAGCGTTCGGGTTTCACCGGGCTCGCCTTCCCAGATAATGGCGGCCTTGGTTTTGCGCCAGGTGGCCAGATGCCGGTCAATACAGTTGACCGAAACATTTAACTTTCCGTCCACGAACCACTTGGCGAAAGGCAGTTTCCATTCCAGAACTTTTTTCCATTTTTTGGACCAAACAAGCTCTTGGGCCTGTTTTTCCCAGAATTTGAGGCTGTTTTTGCCCTCTTGGTAAATTTTTTCGGTTTTGACGTTGGCTTGTTCGCGGAACTTTTTTGGCGGCGCGAATTTGCGTTTTTCGGTTAAAAGGTCCTCAAGAGTTTTTTTGGATGTTTTAGGTTTCATTAGTATTTCCGTGGACATGGGGCCTCCTCACTAAAAGCTCTTTGTCTTTGTTGATGTTAATTATAAGGAATATTGAGCTTGATCCCGCTATTTTAGATTTTATGGTTTTAAATAGACGTCGGCTTTGCTGCAGAACAGGGTCTCATGCGGTTACTTTTACAATTTCACGGTGCGCGGCGCGGTCTGCCCATTGTAAAATTTGCTAGTATTACAACAAGAAATTCAGAAGGTTTCTTTATCGTTTATTTAATCAACAGGAGGAAGCAATATGTTTCAGGATTCCACTTTACAAAATAAGCAAATCAAGGCTTTGGCAATGATCGTTGCCTTGACATCTTCGGTTGTGGATCAAACGATGGCCGAAATATCGGACAAACAGGTTGTTGTGATAGCCGCTCGGGTGGGTGAGAACTTGGGAGAGGGCCACCTGAAAACTGAAATAGAATATCTTCCGGTTTCCCCACGGGCGAATTTTGGTCCGGGGCGGACAGATGCCACGATTCCTGTCAGTGTCGCTCAAAAACCAAGGGTTAGCCTGTTGAATCGAACAACTAAAGCCATTAAGAGCTTGTTTCCTTCTGATTCCGATTTCTCGTCCATTGGGCCGAAAAAAGTGAGCAGCAAGGAAGAATATAGGGGCCTGATGAGTGGAACAATGTTAGATGGGGCACTTGGGCTATATCTGGGATTTCTAGGGGGAGTGGTTGCTGCATCCGCGACCGGCATGGCCGTGGGGAGAATAGGCTTACCCATTGGGGCCGCATTTTTGCCCATAGCGCTTGGTATGCCTCTTGCCGCCGCATGGACAGTTTATGGAGTTGGCCGTTTAGGCGTATTCCGTAGGACTGGCGGCTTAGTTGGTCGAGGAATTTACAAAACTAACCAAAGACTGAATATTTATTGATTACACGTTATTTTGGGCAAGACCGCTATTTCTTTTGTAGAGTTTTGATTTAGTCGAGATTCCGCAGTTGGATCGTCACCCCCGCGAAGGCGGGGGTCCAGATTCCGAGGAGGTCTGGATTCCCGCCTACGCGGGAATGACGGAACAAAAAAATCCAAGGGTTCAGACGGTGAAACCACTTCAACTGCGGAATCCCGGTTTAGAGAGGTTTGCGAGAGTCAGTTTAGGGTAGTTTCTAGTTTTTTGAGGCGGCCCTCATGGCCGTCGAGATTCTCATCCAAGCCTTTATGTGTTTTGCCATGTATCTCGATAAATTTTTGGATAATGCTTTCATTGAGATCATTGATGTCTCGCTTGAGGTTAGCTTCAGTTTTCTCAATTTTTTCTTCCAATTTATCCATTCTATTGCCCAAAGCCGAAGACTTGCTGTCAATTTGATCCCTTAAATCTAGTTTTACCCCCTCTAGCTTATTGAGAAGAGTTTGTTTTAATTTTTCATTTGACCCAAGAAGAAAATTTTTCAAAGATTTTAGATCAATAGAGGCGGTCTTGGTGGATTTCGTTGAGATCCTGGATTTTCTGGGCATACGCCGCTATTTTATCAAATGACCTTTTCTTTATTTTTTCCGTGCACCGCGCTTTTTTCAGAGTTTGAACGTCAGCGCGAATTGGTGCTGCAGTAGGCCGGATTTATGAATGACGATGGCGTAGCTGAACCCGTATTCTTGAGAGCCCCAGAAAAATCCGGCGTGGCTGGTGGGGTATTTTTTGAAGTCCTTGTAGCCCAGCCGCAGAGAGGCGATGTTGTCCGATTCAAATAAATGAATTTGGGTCAGTTCCAATCCCACGCTCGCGACCGGGTCGTCCAATTTGGTTTGGGAGTAGTCGCCTAAGAGAAAAATTTCCCAGCCCACCGGCACTTTGGTCAAGTTGTCCTGTTTGACGCGGTTGTAGCGCCAGCCAACGCCCGTGCTTGTTTTAGTGGGCAGAGGATCTTTGACTTTATAATAGGTGATGTCCGGACCGGCGTTATTGACGCTGGCCGCCAGGTAAAAGTCACCGGCTTGGGTTTTGGAGCGCGGGATTTTCCAGATGATGCCGCCATCCGCCGCGTACCCCGAGGCTTTGTACTCTTCGGCCAGGGACGACCGAAACGATTTGATGGAGCCGCCCAGGGAAACAAAAGACCATGGGCGCAGGGCCGCGGCCGCAATGCCGGCAAAATCCTGCTGGGCTTTCCGGGTTTCCTTGACGCCGTTGGAGAGGTTAAGCTCAATATTGCCGGCGTCATAACTAATGGCGCCCACGCCCAGGTAAAGGGGCCTTGAAACCGGCGCGCCGATTCCCACGAATCCAAATCCGTCCCGGATGATTCCTTGGGAATACATGACGTTAATTTGGGTGCGTTCCAGCGTGCCGATGCCGGCGGGGTTGTAAGCCAGCGATTCCACGTCGCCCGGCAGAGCGGTGACCGCGCCGCCCAGGGCCAGAGCGCGCGTTCCGACGTCCCGCGCCAGAAATTGCGCGGTGGTGCGGCCAGCTTCGGGGAAGGCTACAGAGGTGACGAAGGTGAAGAAGGTGACGAAGGTGAGAAATAAAGAAATTTTTGTTTTCCAAACCTTAGTTACCTTTGTTACGTTCGTTACCTTAGTTACATTAGTCACTTTTATTTGATCACAATGATTTTTTCGACCTTTTTGAGTTTCGGTCCCTTGGCGTGAAGGACGTACAGGCCGGCGGCCACGGTGTGGCCTTTTTCGGTGTCGCCGGGCCAATAGATGGTGGTGGTTCCGGTGTTGACGGGTCCGTCAAAGAGCTGTTTGATGAAGCCTCCGTTGATGGTGAATAAATTGACCGAGGCGTCGCCGTCGTTGAACACAGTGACGTCAATTTTGGCTTTGCCACCCTCGAGAGGCTTGAAGAGATTGTCCGTGATGGTGACGATGCCTTCGCGAAAATCAATGCTTAAAGCGCCGGACAGCGTAGCGCTTTGACCGTCGGAGTTAATGACAGTGGCGTCCCAACCTCCTAAAACCATCCCCAGCGTGGCCAAAGTGCCGGTGATGGTCATGTCGTCCGGACGCGCAACACCGGTAGCCAGCACCGAGGACTGCCCGCTTTTGGAGAAACTGACGATAACGGTGCCTGTTGAAAACATTTCACCGGACAAGGTGAACGAAGTGGCGGCGTCGGAGCGGTAGGCGACGGCGGGACTCATGCCCCGGGGATCTGGGGGTAGCGTCAAGGCCGAAAGGGTTTTGGGTATCGTCGAGCCCAAAGCCTCAAAGCCGTAGTAAAGGCGCCAGCGGTAATCAGAGAATTTGTAAACAACCAACGAAACGATTTTTCCCGCGTTGGTTGCGGTTGAAAACCGGACGCCGGTTTCTTGATCAAACGAGGTGTCGCTAAAGCCCATCTGGCTTTGAATCTGGGTTTCAACCGTTGCTCCGGAGGCGAGCGTGCCGTGATAAATTCGAAGCCGGCCATTGGTCAGCTTGATCAGATCAAAGGGCCCAAATCGCGCCGCCGCGATCACAGCCGAACCCGACCACGCGGCCCCTTGGTCGGCGGAGGTGGCGGTCATCAAGGCGTAGTCAGCCGGGTCGTTGCCCCCGGAGGAATCTTGCAGGTAGTACGCCCGCCACAAGCCCGAGGTGGTGGTGGCGATGCGCACCCCGCCCACGAAGGTGGTGGCGGAGCTGGCTTCGATTCTGACGCCGGACTCTTTGGTCCAGTCGAGTCCGTCGGTTGAGGTGGCTGAAAGAATGTGAAAACCTCCGGTCGAGCTCTGGGCGGAATAAAGCATCCGGTATCCGGTGGTGGACAAAGGCAGAACGGCGCAGGAGGTGATGGAGCTGGCATCCAGCTTGGCGGTTTCGGTGGAGAGCCGGAACCCCGTTTCTTCCGACCAGGTTAACCCATCGGTCGAGGTCGCTGAAAAAACTTTAAGGTTTTCGCGGATGAAATACATTCGCAGGACGGCGTTGTCCAGAGCCACGATGTCTTGAGGCGCCGCCGAGGAGAGCCGGACGCCGGATTCGGCGGTGAAGTTGGGGATAGCTAGCAGGAAGTTGGAAGTTAGAAGATGGAAGATGGAAGATAAGAAGTAAAAGCGAATTTTTTTTTCCGCAAACTTCCAACTTCCAACTTCCAACTTCCAACTCTTTCGCATTTATCTCTCAATGCCCAGCTTCAGTATTTTTTTGGAGCCGCCGCTTTCCATGTAAATCAGATAGACGCCGCTGGCTGTCCATTCTCCGGAGGTGGTGCGGGAGTCCCAGGCGGCCAGCCCTCCGGAAGTGGCCTGGATTTCGGAAATTTTTTCTCCCGCTAAAGTGAAAACCGAAATAATGGTGTTGCCGGGCAAGTTGGCGAAATTAACCTGGGCATGGCCTTTGCTCGGGATGAAGGGATTGGGATAAATTTTTGTTTGGTCAAAGGGGGAGGAGAGAATGGTTTCCATGATTTGGAAAGTGGAGAAGGAGCGCGTTCGGCAGATCACTTTGTTGTTGGCCGGGTTCGGCGTTGAGTTGACAATGGGCATCCAGTAACTGCCGGCGGTTATATATTTAGCGCAGATGAGGCGTTTTTCATCCATGCCGATGATGTCGGTGTCTCGATAGCTCATCGAAATCGTGATATCGTCTTGCGACGTTAAATTAGCCACGTCCGGCGTGATGTCTAAAGCCACATTGGTCGCTTTCAACTGGGCCATGGGGCTGGTGGCCGCCGGAATGGAGGCGGCGGTGACGATGGTGATCGTGACTGGAACCGAGAAATTGTTGGCCGGAATCGCGACCTGCATCTCGCCGGGCGGAGGGTTATAGATCAGGGTGATCGCTGTTCCCGGAGTCACGGCGCCCACGGTGGGCGGCGCGGGGAGCGTTACCGTTGAAACCGAGGCTGTGGCCGCGGTATATACGCCGTCCCCATTTTTTCCCTGGATGTGAAAGTAGTAGGTGTTGCCTCCGCCCAGACTGGTCACGGTGTAGGTCAAGGCCGTTGTTTCCACGGTTGAGGTGGACCCGCCAGCCAGCCAGTAGCCCAGGCGATAAACCGTTGCCGCCGGATTGGTGTTATCCGACCAGGTCAGTGTAATCGAACTCACAAAAGCCTCGGTGACGGTCAGGTTGGAGGGAACCGCGGCCAGCGTATAAACCGTTTTAGCCGAGGAGGTGGCGTTTTCCACCGCGCCCAAGGCGATCATGACGCGCGAATAAGCGGTGTTGGTGGAAAGACTGGATTCGGCGTAGGTGGTGACGCTGGTGGCCAAATTGCCTGAAATGGAGGTGCCGGGGCTGGTGGACTGGGCCAGATTAAATCCGGTGTGCGTGGACACATTCATCAGCCAGGTCCAAGCAATCGAACTGGTATTGATGGCGCTGCCTGATAGAACGGGGGTGGTGATGGGGTCTGAAATTTTGGCGATATGGATGTCTTCATCGCCCTGGGAGATTCTGCCGGTGGCGTAGATAAAGTTATCGGCGTCAATGGTTAGGTCAAAAAATTCATCCCAGCTGGTGCCCATGACGCTGGTGAAGTTGAAATCTTCGACGAAAGCGAGAGTCGAGGAATTGAATTTCCCGATATAAAAATTTGTTCCGCCGCTGGATTCCGCCAAAGTATAAGCTCCGGCCACCACCACCTTACCCGATTGGTCGAAAGCGAGCCCCCGCCCCTCGTCAAATTGGTTGGAGCCCGGCCCCGCGATCTGGGTGCTGGCCTGCACCGCAAGCGAGGAGTTGAGCTTGGCCAGGTAAATGTTTCTGGCGTCGGAGGTACTGCCGACAACGCCGGTTACAAAAAGATCGCCCCCGCTGTTGAAGGCCAAATCAAAACCCTCGTCTAAGATGCCCCCGTCAATGGTTGAACTGGCTTGAAGAACAAGGGAGGAGTTGAATTTGGCCAGAATCAGATTTTGTTTGCTGGAAGCCGTGCTGATGTAGCCGGTGACATAGATGTTGCCGCTGGAGTCCGCGGCAATGGCGTTGCCTATGCTTCCAAACCCAAAATCTTTGATCGTGGCGCTGGTCTGAACCACAAGAGAGGTGTCGAATTTGGTTACGAAAATTCCGGTGCCGCTGTTATCTTCTCTGCGGCCGGTCAGATAAATCGAGTTTCCATCGACGATTACGGCCCTGCCCTCGTCTTGGCTTGAAGAGGCGTTGCCGGAGATCGAGACGCTGGAAACAAGAGTCAGCGAGGAATCAAGTTTAGCCAGGAAGATGTCATCTCCGGTGGTGTTGTTGGCCGCGGTGCCGGCGACATAAAGATTGCCGCTGGAGTCCAGCGCCAGGCCGCGTCCTTCGTCGTAGTTGGCGGCTGAACCCTTAAGGCTGACGCTCGATTGAAGAACAAGGGAGGAGTTAAGCTTGGCAACGAAGATGGCCGTGGCCGAGGTGCTTAAGTTGCCGACCACGTAGATATCCCCTGTTGATGTGTTGCGGGCGATCGCGTGCCCCGCTTCCACCACAGCCGAAGAGGAGTTGTTGCCGTCAATAGTGGCCGAAGAAATGACCGCCAAGGCATCGGACAGGCGCGGTGATAAGAGGGCAATGGCGAGTATGGCGGCAAGATTAGAACGCATAGCCCACCGACATTCTGTGCGTTAAACCCAGCTCCCCCAAGGGCGCCAGCGTATAATCAACCGTGAGATTTTTATAGATGGTTCCAAATCCGAGAGAAACGCCGGAAAATCCGGAGAGATCGCCCCAACTGCGGCTGTTAAATCCGAGCCGCCCGGCAACCGGAATGTCGCCAAAAATTTTGGCGTGTTCAAGTCCGAAGGCGCCGTAGGGTTCGTTGTCAATGGGGAACACGGCGTCCATGGTCGCAATGACGCTGTCGTGGGTAAAGTAGTCGGAGCCGGGCAGATTTTCCACCACAAGATAGGAGGAGCCGAGCCTAAACTCAAAAGGGAGGGGATCGCGTTCTTGGTGAAATTTAAGTCCCGGCCCGATGTTTTTAGCTGTGGCGGCAAGCGTCAGTTTTTCATAGGAAAAGAGCTGGCGCGCTTGCACGCCTATGTCCGCGGCGTAGGTGGAAGCGGAATTTAAGATTTTAGAAGAGATGTATTTGCCGCTTAGGCCAAACCCAAGTCCGAAAAATTTTCCGCCCCATCCCAAGGCATAAGCCGCGTCTTTGGGCGAGTAACTGCCGATCGGGTTTCCGATGGTGTCAGTCTGGTCAATGGCGCCAACATTAAGATAATGAACCGAGGTCGCGATGCTCCCGAGATTGTTCGGAAGCTTGGCCGCGTAAGCGGCATAGCCAAAATTGATTTCCTCGACATATAGCGCGTGCATGAAGTTAACCGAATGACGGCTCGCCATGTAGCTTAAACCCGCCGGGTTCCAGTAGAGGGCCAGGGAGTCATCGGTTAGCGCGCTATAAGCCTCGCCCATCGCGATCGCGCGCGCTCCGGGGGCTAATTTCAAGAAGTTGGCCGACGTCGTGCCTTTGGCTTTAGTGGAAAAACCGGCGGCCGATGCCGTCTGAAACGGCAACAGAATAGCCATAGCTACGAAAATAAAAATACCAAGCATATGTTTGCCTGGTATAAATTTAACAGAGGACCCCCTAGCTCGCCAGAAGGAAAAGGAGATTTAGGCTTTTTCGAAAATCATTGCGGCGCCGATGCCGCCGCCGGAGCAGCCGGCGATCAGGCCGTATTTGGAGGAGGAATTTTCCTTGAAAGCATAAATCAGGTTTAAGAGAAGGCGGGTGCCGGTGGCGCCCAGGGGATGTCCCATCGCCAGGGTGCCGCCGTTGGGGTTGAGCTTCTTGTCTTTCCATTTCGCGTTCCAATTGTGGCCAAATTTTTGCTGGCCTAACTTAAAAATAGAAAGCACCGTAGCCGCGAAAGGTTCATGCAGTTCAATTTGGTCGAGCTTGTCAAAAGAAATTTGAGCTCGTTGCAGGGCTTCATCGGCGGCTAAAGCCGGGCCGACGCCCATGTGCGCCGGGTCATTGCCGTAGAAACTCCAGGAGCGGACAATGGCCGAAGTCGGGAGTTTCAACGTTTTGGCTTTGGACAACCGGGTGACTAGGACAGCGGAGGCGCCGTCGGAGCGTGGGCAGGAGTTAAACAGAGTGACCGAAGGCTTGGCTCCGTTGGCTGCTGTTTTTCCGGTCACATATTTTCCGAAATCTCTCCAGAAATTTTGGAAGGTGTAAGCCGGGCTGTCAAAAAGCACCGGCGCCTTGGTGACCAGGGCCGGTTTTTCCACCAAAGAGGCTCGAAGTTGCGGGTATTCGTCGCTTTCCAGCAGAGTCGCGCCGTTTTGGCTAAAGGGCTGGACATGGGTTTTATAAAAACCCCGCTTTTGACCCTCCACGCAGCGTTTGAAAGTTTCGATGGTGTACTGATCCTGCTCATCGCGGGAAACATCATAAATCTGGGCGCAGACCTCGGCGGTGCCGGCCATGTTGATGGAACGGATCGGGTCGGTCAAGCCCTGTTCCGTTGTGTCGCTCACCTTTACCCCTTCGGCATTCCAGAGGTTGGCCCATTGGTCTTTGACGGTTTGCATGGAACGCAGAGCTTTATTGGCGCGAGAGCCCTGAATGGTGTAGGGGAATGTGGACATGGATTCAACGCCGCCCGCCAGCACCACGCTCGCTTCTCCGGCTAAAATTTGTTTGGCGGCCGAGGCCACGGCTTCGATTGAGGAAACGCAGTTGCACTGAACCGTGAAACCCGGAATTTCGGTGCGCAGCCCGGATTTTAAAATCGTGACCCGCGCGATATTAGGGGCTGAAACATCTTGGCCCACCCACCCGATCACGCAGGATTCCACGATCGCGGGATCAATTTTGAGTTTGGCGGTCAGATTTTTAACCGCCTGGGTCATTAAATCCACCGGAGTAACGCCGGCCAACGCCTTGGCCACCTGGCCGATCGGCGTTCTGGCGCCGTCTATGATTACGATCGGATCATCTGAAGAGAGTTTCATATTCCCAGTATAAAAAATAACTGCTATCTACATAAGGCCGGACCGATGGGGTCTTTTGGGTAACTAAGACGGATGTCTAAAGTCCCTAAGAAAAAAGGACCAAGGACCCATGACTTTTAAACGGGGTTCCTTTAAAATAAACCGTAGAACCAGCGACAACATGTTTAAACCTTTTTTTGCCTCAACTTTCTTCTTGTTTTGGGCCGCTATGACCCAGGCCCAGGAAACGCAGGCAAACAAATCTGCCGAGACCCGCGGCGAAGTGGTTGCCATCACCGCCGAAAATTACCAGAAGGAAGTTTTGGAGTCGAAACTGCCCGTGGTTTTGGATTATTTCTCAGTTTGGTGCCCGCCCTGCCAAGTCGCACGACCGATTTTTGAGGAAGTGACCAGGAAGTACGCCGGGCGGGTGAAGTTCGGAAGAGTTGATGGGGATAAAGACGAAAAGTTTGCGGATCAGCAAAAAATAGAGATATATCCCACTTTTGTGTTCATTAACAACGGCCGCGAAGTTTTCAGAGCAGGCGGAGGTCCCCGCAATGACAAGCAATCTAAAAATGAATTTCGACAAGGGCTTAAAGAAGCAATTGAGAAATACCTTCTTGCGCGCTAATTATTTTTTATTCTTTCTATTTTTAAACCCATCTCTGCGCGCCCAGCCTTTTATTGTTAAGGAAGTAATCGGAGGTTCGGCCCAGATTGGCCGGATTTTTAATACCGGCGCTGTTCCACCTGTTATGCCGATGCGCGGATCAGCCGGATTGCGCCAGGTTTCGCCGTCCGCCGTTCAATTTTCAAACAGAGGCAATGACAAGAGGGCCAGCTCGGTATCCGCAGCCGCCGCCGGTTTAAACAAGGAAGAGTTAAAAAAGGCGACGGTCCTGCTTGAAGCTACGAATCAATCCCCAGATTTTTTGAGTCCCTGGAGCCGGTATAAAGATGCCAGGGGTTTTGGGTCAGGATTTGTGGTGGAAACAAAATGGGGAAAACGCATCCTGACCAACGCGCATGTGGCGCTTAACAACAAAAACATGATTGTTTACAAAGCGGGACGGCCGTTTGCGGCCATCGTCGAGAAGGTGGGCCACGATACCGAACTCGCAATGGTTAATGTCCCGGATCCCTCTTTTTTCGCGGACGTCAAAGCGATTCCTTTGGGAGATTTGCCCGAGGAGCAAGACGAGGTGTTTGCCATAGGATTTCCCCATGCTGGCATTGTGCCGTCTTTCACTAAGGGCATTATCTCCAGAATGCAGGTAACCCCGTACGTTTTAACCGGCAGAAAATTAATGCTGATTCAAACCGACGCGGCTATTAATCCCGGCAATAGCGGGGGCCCGGTTGTTAAAGACGGGCGCCTGGCCGGCGTTTCGGTTCAATTGCTGATTGGTTCACAAAACATGGGTTACATCGTTCCCATTACCTATGTGGAAAAATTTTTTAAGGATATCGAGGACGGTTCTTATGACGGCCGGCCCGAGCTGGGCGCTCTATTTCAAAAATTGGAGAACCTGGCCTTGCGATCTTTTCTTGGACTCAAAGCTAACCAAACAGGGATGGTGGTGACCGATACGGTTTACGGCTCTCCTGCCTGGGGGGTTTTGCAAAAAGACGATGTCATTGCAGCCATTGACGGGATGGCCGTGGACAACGACGGCACTGTCATGGTTGACGGCTACCGGCGCATCGAACTTTTTTATCCGGTCAGTCTTCGTCAAATGGGTGAGAGAATTTCCATTGATCTTATTAGGAAGGGTGAACCCATGAGAGTGCAGGTAGTCTTGAAACCTTTTGAAAGGCTCATCCCCGGCCCTAAGTACGACATTGAGCCGACGTATTATATTTTCGGCGGTTTTATTTTTGTCCCTCTTTCTTACAATAACCTGCACGCCATGGGAAATTCCGCTGATCCGGGATTTTGGCAGAGCTACAATTACGGGTCTCGTTCGACGGAGAAAAAAGAGGTGGTGGTTGTTTTGCGGGTTTTGGCCAATAATGAGGTTAACCAGGGGTATCAGTCTCTCTCTAACGCGGTGGTGACCGAAGTCAACGGCGTGAGGATTTCTGAAATCAAAGATGTCATCGGAGCCATTGAGCGGCATCAAGGGCCTTTCGATGAAATTAAAATTAACAAGAATGCCGATTTTGGCTCCCGGATCGTTTTAAATTCCGAATTGGCCAGGAGGCTCAATGTTGAAATCCTGCGCCATTATGGCATCCCCAGCGACCGCTCGGAAGATTTGAAGTAAAACCCACAACTTCCCCACTCTGTCATTGCGAGCCCCGGGCGAAGCAATCTCATAAGAAGATTCACCCTTTACATGAGATTGCTTCGTCGCTGCTGCTCCTCGCAATGACGGGCTTGGGGAATTTCTAAGTAAAACTTGCCCTTGCCGTTGCCTTTCTTTTGCCCTTGAGCGGATCCTCATTTCAAGCTAAAGTAGTGGTGTGCCATCGAGGGAGACCCAAAAGCTTGATGAACTGCTGGAGCGCGTTTCACGCCTGAAGGCCGAGATCGCGAAGGTGATCGTTGGCCAGAACCGGGTGGTCGAAGAGCTCTTGATCGCGCTTCTTTGCCGCGGCCACGCCTTGATCGTGGGCGTCCCCGGCCTGGCCAAGACTCTCATTGTTTCCACCTTCGGGCAAGCCTTGGACCTTGAGTTTAAAAGAATTCAGTTCACCCCGGATTTAATGCCTTCCGACATCACCGGAACCGAAGTGTTGGAAGAAGACCCCAAAACCCGGGAGCGGCGTTTCCGGTTTGTCAAAGGCCCGATTTTTACCAACCTTTTATTGGCCGACGAGATCAACCGCACGCCGCCCAAAACGCAGTCCGCTTTGCTTCAGGCCATGCAGGAAAACACAGTGACTTACAACGGCGTCAACTATCCCCTGCCGCAGCCCTTTTTTGCATTGGCCACCCAAAATCCGATTGAGCAAGAGGGAACCTATCCCTTGGCCGAAGCCCAGCTGGACCGATTTTTCTTTGAGGTGCGCATTCATTACCCCAGCGTTGACGAGGAGCGCGAAATCATCCGGCGCACCACGGCCGGAGAGCCCAAAGAAGCCTCCAAGGTGCTTTCGGCCCAAGAGGTTTCGGACCTGCAGAATTTAGTGCGGCAGGTGCCTTTAGCCGAGCATGTGGAGAGTTCGGCGGTGGAGATGATCCGGCGCACCCGGCCTTCGATCAGCAACAACGGCTTGTCTTCGGTTAAAGAGTTTGTGGCCTGGGGCGCGGGGCCCAGGGCGACGCAGTGTTTGGTCCTGGCCGCTAAAGCGCGCGCCATCCTGCAGGGGCGCTACGCCCCTTCTTCCGAGGACTTGGCTTACGCCGCCTTCCCGGTTCTGCGTCACCGCCTGATCTTAAATTTTAAAGCGAGAGCCCAGAATAAAACGGAAGAAGAAATCATCGGCGAAATTTTGAAGAGTTGTGAGCTACCTCGATCCTGAAGTTATTTCCCGAATCGAAGGCTTGCGGCTGATTCCTCGTTTCGCGGAAAAAAGCACGATGCTCGGCTCCCAGATAACGCCTTTTAAGAAAGGTTCCAGCACCGAATTCGTGGATTACCGTCTCTACACTCCGGGCGATGATCCCCGGCGGGTTGATTGGAAGGTTTATGGGCGCAAAGACCGTTTTTATCTTCGCTCTTACGAAGGAGAATGCAACGCGACCCTATGGGTCGTTTTGGACGCCAGCCGTTCCATGAATTTCCGCGGTCCCGGCCGCGACGACAAGTGGAGTTTTAGCTGCCGGGCGGCGCTGGGACTCATTTATTTGGCGCTTAAGAATCGCGACGCCTGCGGCCTGGCTTTATTCGCGGATGGTTTAAGCGAGGTCATTGCTCCGCGCTTAAGTTGGGACGTTTTGAGCCGCGCGGTTTCTTTGCTGGATGGTTTTAGCGGATTTGGGGATAAGACCGATTACCAAAAAAGTTTTGAGCAGTTGACCGGCGAGCTCGGAAGATCTCAACTGGTGGTGGTGATGTCTGATTTTTTGGGCGATTCCGTTGCGGCCACGGCCGCGGCTTTGGAGGGGTTGTCCCTGGCGCGCCATGAAGTGATCGCTTTAAGGATTATTGATCCGAGCGAACAGGACCTTTCCCTGGATTTTAGCGGCATGGCCCTGGTCAGCCCCATTGAACGCGGCCAAGGCGGTCCTTTGGAGATCGAGCTATCCGAATTTGTTCAAGAGTACCGCCGTTCTTGGCAGCAGGAGGAGAGTTTGCTGGCCGATCGTTTGGCCAGGCGCTCCATTGAATACTGCGTATTTTCAACCTCGGCCGCTCCCGGGGAACTTTTAGCGGATTATCTTAACCGCCGCAGTTTAAGCCTGAAGACTTTTGGTTAGCTTTTTAGCCCCTTCTTTTATTGCCGTCGCGATCGGGGCGGCCGCGCTGGTCGTCTTTCTCCATTTTTACCAGCGCCGCCGAGCCCAGCGTGAAATTTTGTTTTCCAACACCAGGCTCCTTAAAAGCCTTTTTTTAGAGAGGCTGCCTCATCGAAAAACCAAGGATATTTTGCTGGCCGCGTTAAGAGCGCTGTGCCTGTTTTTTCTTTTTGTTTTTTTGGCGCGGCCTCTTTATCGCGGGACGTTGGGGGGGTCCTCTTCCCCGGATTCGGGCCGCCGCGTCTTTTGGTTCGTTTTCGACACTTCTTATTCCATGGATTTCCGAGACGCCGCCGGCGCCGCCATGACGCGGCGCTCGGAGCAGGCGGCCAAGGGCCTGGCCCAGGCGATCCGGTTTTCTTTCCCCGATGCCTTAATCGGCGCTGTTTCGTTCGCCGGGCGCCTTGACCAAGAGGGCGCCTTGGCGCCGGCTAATGATCACCGCGCGGTTTTGGAGTTCGCTTCGCGCCTGAACGCCGGGCTCCAAGAAACGCGCCAAGCTTCCTGGGCCAACTGGATTTCTTCGCGCGATGATTTTAACGCAACGGCCGGAGTTTTTGTTTTGACCGATTTGGCGCGCCATGGTTTCACAACGCCGGTTGATCCGGCTGCCAAGCGCTGGAAAGGAGTGCCGGTTGTTTTTGTTAATTTAGCGGCCGGCGATCTGTCGAACCGCCGGTTGATCGTCAATCAACACGAGGCCGGCGCGCCGGCCGAAGTCAGTATCCGCTGTTATGGCTTGGCAGGAACCGCGGGCGATATCTCCCTGGTTGTGGAAGACGGGCTCGCGGGTTCGGTTTTGGCCACCGGCAGAGTCAAGGACTGCCAGAAGACGGAGTTTCCTTTAAAGCAGTTTTTCGGTCCAGGTTTCGATCGGCGGGCCCTTCGTTTTGTTTTGCCCAAAGACCGCCTGCCGCTCGATGACGCCGAGGCCTTGGTGGTCCGGCCGGCCGCCCAGGAAAATTTATTGGTCATTGACGGCGAACCGGGCCGAAGGGCCGGCGAGAGCGAGAGTTTTTATTTAAGAGAGACGCTTCGCGCGCTTCGTTATCAAGGCCGCTGGAGCTGGGCGACCGAGGATGAAGCCCGCCATATTCTTGCTGATTCCAGGGCGGCGGATTCAATACGCCAAATATGGCTTCTTCATCCCCATAAGATTGAGGCGGCAACGGAGAGTTTTTTAAGAGATTTTTTGGATAAAAAGAACCGCAAGCTCGTCGTCACCCTGGGGCCGAACGCCGACAAAGAAGGCATCGAGAAACTACTGGGAATTTCCCTGACGGGAATCCTCGATGGAGGAGAGGGAAAATTAATTATCCCGACTCGATCTCCCGACACGGCTTCTTCCCAGCATCCAGCATCCAGCATCCAGCATCCAGAAAGATGGCTGGGCAATGTTTCAATGGCGAATATGAGGGAGTTTGATTTAAGCAAGGTCCGGGTGGACAAGTATTTCAGGGTCCGGTCCAACGGATCAGCCGCGCGCTCTCTGTTGGATTGGCAGGGGGCGCAGGGCAATTCCACCGCCCTGCTTCTCGAACTGGCATCTTATAAAGCCAAGGTTTTCCTTTGGACCACGACCGCGGACATGGAGTGGACCAATCTTCCCCATAAAGGGTTTTATATCAGCCTGGTTCAAGGGTTGCTGGAGGAATCTTCCGGCCCTTCCCATGCGCTTAATGTCCCCGCGGGCCAGGCCTGGGAACTGCTCGATTCAAACGCTTGGGCCCAGGCTCCGTCGGCCGTTGCCCCTTCCGGAAGAATTGTCCGCGGCCGCATTGAGAACGACCGCGTTTTGTTGGGTCCTTTAAGCGAACTGGGGTTCTATAAAATTTCCTGGCCCAACCCGTCATTGGCGCCGGGCGCGGATGAACCCGCGCGCGTTATCGCCACTCACCTTGCCAGGGAAAGCGCGGAATCCGACTTGACCCCCGCGGCCGCGCGGGACATTAAAGCTTTGTTGGGTTTTGACGCATCGTGGTCCGTTGTGCCGTTTTCGGATATATTAACGGATCCAAGAAAATCGGTGGCTTTGCTTAAATCGCGGGAATTTTCCAGGCCTTTTTTGGTTTTGGCGTTCCTATGTTTATTTTTAGAGTCCGCTGTTGGATTATGGAAGACAAGAAAATAGGGGTCAGGGGTGAGAGGTCAGGGGTCAGCAAAGGCATTCTTTTTCTTTTATTTTTTCTCACCCCTCACCCCTCACCCCTCACCCCTTCTTTATGGGCCTTTCGTCCCGACCGTTTCCGGGTGGGCGTGCTTCGTTACGCCGCAGCCGAGGATCACGACCCTTACCCCACTGTGTGGCGCGACCTGGGGCGCCTATTAGAGCAAGCGACCAGCATCGAAACCGATCCCTTGGTCAAGGAAATCATCAGCCCAACGCCGCGGGAATTGGCGGCTCATGCCCTGATTTTTTGGGTTACCTCGCCCAACTTTAGAAGCTGGAGCGCGGCCGAACGCCAGGCTTTAAAAAATTGGGTCCGGTTGGGCGGAGGAATGATCGTGGTGACGGGAGCCGAGGGAATCAAAAGCGCCGCCAATGCCAACGACGACCAGCTTGACGCCAAGGTGCGCCGCGAGATCGAGGCGATTTTTGAGGGCTCGAGTCTGGAGGTGGTGGCTTCCACGCACGCGGTTTTCCGTTCGTTTTATCTTGTCAACCAGGCGGGCGGCGTTTTAATCAAAAACCGTTCGCTGGTCGGAATAAAAACCGGCGAACGCTACGGCCTCGTCTACAGCCGCAACGATTTATTAGGAACTCTCCTGCGGGATCAGGCCGGCGTTTATCTGTTTGGATGCTATCCCGGCGGGGAAACTCAACGCAAAGAGAGCGTTAAACTGCTGGTTAATATCGTTGTGTACGCTTTGACCGGCACGTATAAGCAGGACGTGATTCACCTGCCTTTCATCGAGCAGAAGCTAAGGCTAAGGCGCCGCTGATGAGGTTTCAGTTCGAGGATATTTTGCTGTGGGCGGGTCTGGCCGCCGCAGCGGCGGTTTTGTCGGCTCTTGCTACCCAGCTTTATCAATCCGGAAAGCTCCGGGCGGGGAGGGGTAAAGCGATTATTGTTCTGCGTTTTTTTTCTTTGGCCGCGCTATTGATGGCGTTAGGCGGACTTATTATTGGGCCTTCCGTCAGTCATCAAGAGGCCCGCCTGCATGTCTTGGTTGATCGTTCCTTGAGCATGTCATGGCAGAGCGCTTCAGTCAGACAGGTTTTGTCCAGCCTCTCGGCCTGGGCCAAGGCCAACGGCGTCGCGCTTGATTTTTACGCTTTTCATGAAGAGTTAAAAAAATTAAAGAAATCCTCCGAGGTATTTTCCGTTGCGGAAAAAAACAAGACTCAAATCAAAACTACCCTGGAAGCTTTGGGCGGCGAGTTGGACGCCGGTTCCGCCGTCGTGATGCTGACCGACGGCGTTGAAACCGAGGGTTTGGCGGCGCCCAGGACGGCTTTGACCGTTTTGCCCTTGGCTTTTGGCGCTGGTCCGGCCAGCGATTTGGAGATCGCGGAAGTCCGGTTTCCATCCGCCATTTTTTCTCGGGGCGAGGCGCCGTTTCGATTGATCTTAAATTACCCGGCGGGACTCAAAGATACGCTGGGCGTGACCATCCGCGATCCTAAAATGAATTTTTCGGTTTGGAAGACCACGCTGGCTTTAACGGGATTGCCGCCGCAGGAGTTTGAATTGATTTTTCCGGTCCCCAGGGGCATCGGTCCGAAAAATTGGGAGCTTGAAATTAATAAAGCCGCCTGGGAAACAGACGCGGCCAACAACCGCGCCGAAGTGCGAACCGAGATTTTAAGAGAGAAATTGCGGGTCTTGTATTTGGCCGGACAGCCCTCGTTTGATTATGGGTTCTTAAGGGAGTTAATTCGCTCGCAGCCGTCTAGAGAATTGGTCAGCTTCGTTATTCTTAGGAATCCCGAAGACGTTCCGCCTTATGGCGAAACGGAGTTGTCCCTGATCCCTTTCCCGGCCCAGGAGATTTTCACTCAAAGCTTGGATGAGTTCGACGTTTTTATCCTGCAGGATTTCGCGTTTTCGCGTTTCGCTCTTCCTTTTGCTTATTTTGAGCACATCATTCGTTTTGTGCGTTCGGGAGGGGGTTTTATTTTTATTTCCGGCGAAAATGTTTTGAAATCGGCGGAATACGGCGCTCAAGCGGTCAGCGATTTTTTGGGAATCAGTTTGAGCGGCGGCGAGCCGTTCGCGGGACCCATGCAGTGGCAGGTTGCCGATCCCGGAACCTGGAACAAGATTTTTACGCTTCACCCTGATGTTGACAAAAATTTGGAAACTGCCCGGGAGCGCCTGTCCGGCGTCTACGCCGTTTATTCCGGTCAGGATTTTTCCAATTCTCACCCCGCCGTCAAGCTTAAAGACTCCCAGGGGCGCGAGCACCCTGCGCTTGTGGCGCGATCGCTGGATAAAGGCCGGGTCGCTTGGGTCGGATTTTCGGGATCGTGGTCTTGGAAAACAAGCTGGGGTTCGGACCGCAAAGGCTTGGATGTTTACGACGCTTTTTGGGAGGGTTTGATGAAATGGGCGTCCGGCGAGGATGCCGCGGGGCGGTCGTTTCAAGTTTTTTTGGACCCCGAGCGGCGGCGGGGTCTGATCCGTGTGACGGCCGTGCTGGAGAAGGGCCCGCCGGGGTCAATTAAAATTTGGCCCGGCAGGAAAGGGTTTAGCGCGGGGGGGTCGCCCTTGAACCCAGTAGTGGAGAGGGGCCCCGCGAGCACGCGGGGAGAACCGTCGGGACTGGTTCTCGGGTCTGGGGGCAAGGGCGACTCCCCCGCGCTAAACCATTACCCCGGCAGTGAAACCATAACGATCACGCTTGAGGAGAAGGTTTCGGGAAGCGGGATTTATGAGGGTTGGGCGCCTGATCTGCCCGCGGTTTGGGCGGCGCGGGAGTTCCAGACCCGTTTGGGCGGCGAGGTTTTGACGGCCAAGCCCTCGGTTCTCCGGGGCCGGCAAAGAGATGAGAGGCGGTCGCGACAGGATTACGCTTATTTGGGCGAGGTGGCCGCCGCGAACCACGGATTCGTGTTGGGCGATGCCGGTCAGTGGGCCGCCTCTGTCCCCGCCGAAACAGGCCGCCGGATATTGAGCGCTCTTAAGCAAAGCCGTGAACGGGAAAGTTGGGCCGGCGCTCCAGGCGGGTGGAGGCAGGAGTTGCCCAAATATCTGGTCCTTTTGGCCTCTTTTATTTTACTTGTGGAATGGGCGTGGAGACGATGGTCGGGGATCACGCAGTGAGAATAAAATATTTTTTCTCTCTCCTAGCTACTACCTACTATCTACTACCTACTCTCTTTATTTTTTTCTTAGGTTTCTCTTGGCTTTTGTGGAACATGGCGCCGTCTTTAACGGTGGGTGACGCTGGGGAGTTCATCGCCGCCGGTTCCATTCTTGGCGTGGCCCACTCGCCGGGTTACCCGCTTTATCTTTTGCTGGGTAAAGCCGCGCAGATTTTACTGCCGGGCTCAATCGCTTACCGGACGAATCTTTTGAGCGTCGCGATGGTGGCCGGCGCCTGGACGGGTCTTTGGATCATTTGGCGCCGGTTTTTTAGCGCGACGAAAGGGTTTAGCGCAGGGGAGTCACCCTTACCCCCAGACCCGAGAACCAGTCCCGACGGTTCTCCCCGCGTGCTAGCGGGGCCCCGCACCACTACTGGGTTCAAGGGTGACTCCCCTGCGCTAAACCCTGCGACGGCTTGGTTGGCTTTTGTTTTTCTTTTGTTTTTGGGTGTTGAGCCGCATTTTTTGACCGTTGGCACCGAAACCGAGGTGTTCGCGCTTTTGGGTTTCGGGGCCGTCCTTATTTTTTGGCTTCTTTTGGAGCAAAAAATTTTGGCGGCCTTGTTTTTCTTTGGCCTTATGCTCGGAAACCACCATACCCTGCTTTTGCTGGCGCCGGCTTTTTTGGTTTTGGCTTGGAGGAAATTTTCTTTTAAATTTTTAACCGCCGGAACTCTTGCGTTTCTTCTGGGCTTTTCTATTTACGCTTATCTGCCTTTGGCCGCGGCGAGATCGCCGGCTTTAAATTGGGGAAGTCCGGACAACGCGGCCCGTTTCTGGCACGTTCTAACCCGCAAGGACTATGGCCGCGTCAGTTTAACCATCGAGGGCGCCGAGAAAAGGGGAATCAAATCCTATGTCCGCCAAACGAAACGGATGCTTGAAGGATTAACAAAAAAACCTGCCACCGCCGCGCTGACGGTGTTGGGTTTTCTGGGACTTATTTTTGGCTTGCTCGATCCACGCCAAAGGCGATGGGCGTTGTCTTTACAGTTCGGCTTTCTTTTCAGCGGTCCTTTCTTTTTATGGCTCGGCAACCCGCCCTTTGACGCGCAAACCTCGGGAGCGCTGGAGCGATTTTATCTGTTGCCGCTGCTATGTTTGGCGTTAGCGGCGCCGATGGCATTGGATAAAGCGATAAAGGCGGTAGAAGCGGTAAAGGCGGTCAACGGAAAGAGAAAATTTTTGGTTTTTTCAACCTTGACCGCCCTTGCCGCCTTTACCGCTTTCCCCGCCTTTTTTCCATCCGAGTCCCGCCGCCATAACTTTTTGGTCTACGATTACGGCCGCAATCTCCTGCGCAGTATCGCTCCCAATTCTTACTTTTTCATGGAGGGCGGCGATGACACGATGTATTCCATGGCCTATTTTCTGTTTGCCGAAGGCCGTCGTCCGGATTTGGGCACGGCCAACGACCCCGCAACTCTCAAAGTGCGCGACCGGGCCGGTCTTGTTTACCCCGGCATCTATGGTTTTGAGTTTCGCGCAACACCCAAAGAGGTGCGTCAAAAATTGCGCGAAGCTTTTGAAAATGACCTGGCCCAAAAGGAAATTCTTTATTACCAAACCCTAAAATTAGATCTGGTCAAGCCCGCCCAACTCCTCCCCCTCGGCGTTGTTCAGCTAAGAAAGGATTTAAATTTACCGATCACCGATCACCGATCACCGATCACCGGTTCCCTTTGGCCTTTTTATTCCTTGCGTGGATTAGAGGGGCCGGCTAAAGAGCATTACCGCGAGCGCTCCTTAATTCCCTACTATTACTTTGCTCGCGGTCAGACCCAAGGATTGCTAAACCGTCCTGATCTGGCTTTGCAAGATTTTCGAGCCGCCTACCAAAAAGGAGGGGACGCGATATGGATGCCCAATGTTTCTCTGGAAGCCGGGATGCTGGCAGTAAAACTCTTTGAGAGCGATAAATGGTTTGAGGCTTTGCCGCTTTTTCAATTCGCGTCCGAAACCGGCCCCAAGGAGCCCAGCTTCGCCACCAATGCCTGCGTAACGCTGGACAAATTGAAAAGATTAGAAGATTCCCTAAATTGTTACGCCCAAGTCCGGCAAAGGCATCCCGATTACGCCTTCCTTTACAAAAATTGGGGCGCCACTTTGCTTAGCGCCGGCCGCAAAACCGAGGCGCGCCAAGCCTTCGAGCGTTATTATGAGCTAACCCGCGACCCGCAGGCGTTGGGCTGGATCGGGCGGATAAAATAGGCCGGTTCGTTAATTGCCGGTTATGGCAATATTAAATCGGACTCCGGTATTGCTGTCCTTAAGCCGGTTATCTCCCAAGAAGGTTTTGGTGAGCTCAACAGTTAGATTGACTCCCGGGTAGCTTTCGCCGATGTAGGTTTTGCCCGGACGCGCCAAAAGGACATTAATGCCCGCATAAACAGCCTGGCCGAATCCCTTTTTTGGACCGCCGGCGTCAACCTTCTTCTGCTCGGATGTTTCAGAAAATTTATAGGCGTAACCTCCGGCATCGTAGTAGTAGCCGCATGATGGAGAAAGTGAGGTGCAAGGTTTCTGGTAATAAGTTGTGACCTTGTCTGCGGCGTAGCCGGGATCATGGTTGTACCGAGCTAGCCGCGTTCCGGCCTCCAAGGCAATGCGTCCTCCCAATCGGGGTGTTCTATAAAAAATGCCGCCCAGCTCCTTAATGGTGGTATCAATCTGATTTAATGATGCGGACTCCTTTTCAACTCTTATCACGCTGGGCAGAATCCACGTGGTCGCGGTTCTTTCCCATCTATTCCAATTTTTAACTTCTCCGGTGTTCGAAGCGTTAACTCTAGACCACCCACCGGTTTTAAATGGCTTGGTGTTATCGAATCGGGATTCAATAAAGCTCGCGTTAACTCCAACGGTTCCCCATTTGTTGTTGGAGCCAAGCCCTGCGCCCAGTTGAAGCTGAACTCCAAAGGGTTTAACCTCGTTGCCGTCGATATCACCGACACCGCCGGTTAAACCGAAAGCCCAAAATGGCTCTTTTTTGGCATTGTCCGCCTTCTGGTCGTCCGCCATAGCCACGGCCGCCAAATTAAAAATGAAAAGACTCACTGCCAGAATTTTTTTCATACGTTTAGCCTCCAGAGGTTCAAGATTGTTGACATTTGCGTCAGGTGCTAAGAGTATAAACCACCCCGGCATTTTTGTCGTGGGCCCTTTGGCCCAGAGGGGGGGGGGTCTTTGGTCCTAGGCGTTTGGGGACCGAAGGTCCTATAATCAGACCGTAAGATTTTGACGAGTGCGATGAAGCGGATTATTTTTTCTCGGCATGCCAAGGATCAGATCGTTGATCGAGGCACAACAGAGAATGAAGTTCGCGCAGCTATTGCGGAAGGTGAGCCGGCGCCGGCCAAGAAAGGGCGGCTGGCATTCCGCAAGAATTTCCCCTATGCTTTTAAATGGAAGGGCAGATACTATGAAACAAAGCAGGTTATGCCGATTGTTATTGAGGAGGCTGACGCCATAGTCGTGGTCACGGTGTATGTTTTTTATTTTGGAGGAAAATTATGAAACTCAAGTATGATTCTACGGTTGACGCTCTTTACATTTCTTTTAAGAAGGGTCCGACGCAGGTAACCACAGTCCGCTTTACCGAAGATGTGGCGATTGATCTGGGACCCAAGGAGGATATCGTTGGTATAGAGATTTTGAGCGCTTCGGAACATTTAGATTTTCTTAAAAAGAAACCCACCGTTCATCTCGAAAATCTCAAAGCTGTTTAAGAGTCAAATAAGAGAAAACGGGTTGCCTTGATTTTTTCAAATCACCCACGACCCCGAGGCTTTGGGGTGGATCGGACGGGTTAAGTAATTACCAGCCCGTCAGGTTGAATCCGAACCGGACGCCATAATTGCCGTCCTGCAGGCGGTTGTCTCCCAGGAAACTTTTGGTCAGTTCGATGGCCAGACTGACTCCGGGATAATTTTCGTCGTAGTCGGTAGCGCCAGGGCGCGATAGCAAGACATTGATTCCAGCGTAAGCAGCCTGCCCGAACCCATGGCGCGGTCCGCCGGCATCAACGGCTCTTTCCTCGCTGGATCTTTTCGGGCCTACCGTCACATAGGCATTATTTGCGCGGATAGAGTCACAGTAGGTTCCTGCCGGTCTATTCGCACAGGACGTATATTCGGTTTTACTAATTGTGTAGCCGGGGTCATGGTTAACGCGGGCTATGCGCGTTCCTACCTCAAGAGCCAGGCGTTTGCCTAGGTAGGGCGTTCTGTAAAAGACGCCGCCCAACTCCTTGACGGTGCTATTGAGTTGGTTTAACCGGCCGTTTTCCACAACCACTCGCGCCGCTGAATTTTCAGCAACCCTGTCCCAGTCGTTGTCGTCATAGCCATTTTTCCTGTTCCAATTTTTAAAGGGCCGGGTGTTATCGAATTGAGACTTGATGAAGTTTAAATTAACGCCGACACTGCCGTGTTCTCCCTCAAAGCCGAGACCAACCCATTTCTGAAACTGCACGCCCGCGGGTTTGACCTCGTTGCCGTTGATGTCGCCCACGCCATAGATAGCGCCCAGGGACCAGGTAGGTTCCTTAACGTCATTTGCTCGGGCCGCGCCGGCCAAAGCTAAAACGATCAGATTAGTTAGAAGAAGTTTTTTCATGCTAGATGTCCTCCGTGTGTCCAGAATAATGCTCTACAAGGCTAGTTGGTTGACACGTACCAACCAGGGGATATTTCCCGTTCGCCCCTGTAGGCTGAATCCTCCTTTAACGAGCGATCGTTATAAGG